>JAOUHR010000099.1 GCA_029884515.1 Gemmatimonadota bacterium | reverse complement strand
GCGGCCGCGCAGGCGCACTGGGAGGCCCCGATCGTGACGGAGATCGTGCCGCTCGAGAGGTTCTGGCCGGCCGAGCGCGTGCACGACGACTATTTCGCGCGGAACCCGCAGAATCCGTATTGCGCGGTGGTGGTGGCGCCCAAGGTGGCGAAGGCGCGCAGGCTCTTCCTCGACAAGCTGGCGCGCCGGTAGAACGCGGCCCTCCGCGTCATCGCGCAACTCCGACTCCGCGCTCGCCCGCCGCTTGGCGCGACGGGGCACTTCCGTTGCCTCCGCGCGTATCTTCAGGCATGCATCACGCCATGGGAGCCTCACGGATGAGCAGGTCGTTCCTCGTCGCGGCGGTCGTCGCCACCGCGACGATCGCGGGCATGACGCCCGCCAGGGTAGCGGCGCAGGCGGGCACCGTGCGCGGCGTCGTGACCGACACCACGGGCCGGCCGCTCCAGGGCGTCGAGGTGATGTCCATCAACGCCGAGCGCTCGACGCGCACGAACAAGGACGGGCGCTTCACGCTCACGCGGCTCCCGTTCGGGCAGCAGCTCCTCGTCGCGCGGTCGCCCGGCTACATGGTGGGCCAGGAGCCGGTCACGATGCTCGACGACAACGCGCCCGTCGTGAACTTCCGCCTGCGGCTCGTGGTGCAGGCGATCGACACGGTGCGCATCATCTCGCACGACGGGTGTCCGCCGTACGACCTCGGTGGCTTCGAGTGTCGTCGCCGCGCCGGTGTGGGCCAGTTCCGGGGCGCTTCCGAGCTCGCCGCACTCCGGCCGCGCTACTGGGCAGACCTGTTCGAGGGACTCGAGGGCCTCAAGCGCATCCCGACGCAGAACGTGGACGGCACGCGCGACTGGACCGTGCGCTCCACCACGGGCTGGAGCTGCCTCAAGGAGTCGTGGGACGGTCGGGACAAGTCGGCGGCGGACGCGGCGCTCCGGCCGCAGGACATCGTCGCGATCGAGCACTACGAGCTGTACGAGAAGGTGCCGGCGGCGTACAAGCGGATCGCCTGGCCGCAGGGGCAGACGCGGCCGTGCGCGCTGATCATCTACTGGACCAGGATGGCCGACAAGGACAAGAAGTAGGCTGGGGCGTCTGCGGCCACGATGCGACCGTCGCTGACGGCGCCGCGACGGCAGCAGCGGTCCCCGTCGCGCCGCGAGGGCGAGCGCCGCGCACCCTCCCTCGACCCGGTGTCGCGCCGTACATTCGCGGGTCGTGATCCTCCTCCTCACGTGCCTCTTCGTCCTCTCGGGCGCGGCCGGGCTCATCTACGAGTCCATCTGGAGCCGCTACCTCGGGCTCTTCGTGGGGCACAGCGCGTATGCACAGGTGATCGTGCTGGTGATCTTCCTCGGCGGGATGTCGGCCGGGGCGGCGATCGCGGCGCGGCACTCGGCGCGGCTGCGCGAGCCCCTCCTCTGGTACGCGGCCATCGAGGGGACGGTCGGTGCCCTCGGGCTCCTCTTCCATCCGGTCTTCTCGGGCGTCACGGCGTTCGCGTACGACACGATCTTCCCGGCGGCGGCTGGTGGCGCGCTCCTCGTGACCGTGAAGTGGACGCTCGCGGCCCTGCTCATCTTGCCGCAGAGCGTGCTGCTCGGCGCGACCTTCCCGCTGATGAGCGCGGCGCTGCTCCGGCGCGCGGCGCAACAGGCGGCGGACCGGGCGCTCGACACACGGGCGTCCGCGATCGCGCCGGGCACCGACGGCGGTGGCGCCGCCGAAGGTCCCGCGCCGGACAGCGGCCGCATCCTCGGCATCCTCTATTTCGCGAACTCCCTCGGCGCCGCCGTGGGCGTGCTCGTCGCCGGGTTCTGGCTGATCCAGTTCGCGGGCTTGCCGGGGACGCTCATCGCCGCGGCGGCGCTCAACCTCTCCGTCGCGCTCGCGACGTACGGCGCGGTGCGTGCAGAGCGGGAGGACGACGACGGGGATCCAGCGACGCGCGTCCCCGCGCCAGCCCCGCTCCCCGTCGTCATCGGCTCAGCGGACGCCAGCGGGGGTACCGCGACAGGTGGCGGGCGTGCCGCGGATCCGCCCGGCGATCTCTGGCGCGTGATGCTCGCCGTCGCCGCCGGCACGGCGGTCGCGTCGTTCATCTACGAGATCGCCTGGATCCGGATGCTCTCGCTCGTACTCGGCAGCGCGACGCACGCGTTCGAGCTCATGCTCTCCGCCTTCATCCTCGGCCTCGCACTCGGGGCGTTCTGGGTGCGCACGCGCGCCGACCGGTTCCGCGATCCCGTGCGCACGCTCGGACTGGTGCAGTTCGCGATGGGCGTGCTCGCCATCGCCACGCTCGCGGTGTACCTCCACGCCTTCGACTGGATGGCCGCGCTCATCGAAGCGGTGGAAGAGAACGAGGCGGGATACCGGCTCTACAACCTGGCCCGCTACGGCATCGCGCTGGCGGTGATGCTCCCGCCCACCTTCTGCGCCGGGATCACGCTCCCGCTCATCACGCGGGTGCTGCTCGGCGCGGGTCACGGCGAGCGCGCCGTGGGGAGCGTGTACGCCTGGAACACGCTCGGCTCGATCGTGGGCGTGGCGCTGGCGGCACTCTGGCTGATGCCGCTCGTGGGACTCCGGATGCTGCTCATCATCGGCGGCTCGCTCGACATCGCGCTCGGCCTCTGGCTCCTCTGGCGCCGCACGGCGGCCACGCCGATGGTCCGGCAGACCGCGACGCTCGCCACGGTCGCCGGCATCGCGGTGGTCGGGGTGAGCATCATCTCGCCCGCGTTCGATCCGGGGATCCTCTCGAGCGGCGTGTTCCGCTACGGCACGGTGCCGGCGCGCGGCGCGCGCACCATCGTCTTCTATGAGGACGGCCGCACCGCGAGCGTGAGCGTGCGACTCGGGAGCGACAGCGGCTACTCGCTCGCCACCAACGGAAAGCCGGACGCGAGCGTCTCGCGCACCTGGTTCGATCCGCCGCCGGCGGACAGCCTCAAGCCACCACTGAAGGGCGACGAATCGACACAGGTGCTCCTCCCGCTCGTCACCCTCGCGCACGCGCCGGCAGCGCGCGAGGCCGCCGTCATCGGACACGGCTCGGGACTCACCACGCACTTCCTGCTCGGCAGCGACTCCATCGAGCACGTGGTGACGATCGACATCGAGCGCGAGATGGTGAACGCCTCGCGACTCTTCGTGCCCGCGAACATCCGCGCGTACGACGATCCGCGCTCGCGGTTCGTCTACGAGGACGCGAAGTCGTACTTCGCGGGCGCCAACCGCCGGTTCGATGTGATCGTCTCGGAGCCCTCCAATCCCTGGGTGAGCGGGGTGTCGGGGCTCTTCACCGACGAGTTCTACGCGCGCGTCGCGCGCTACCTCACGCCCGCGGGTGTGTTCGGGCAGTGGCTGCACCTCTACGAGATCGACGACGACCTCGTGCTCGACGTGCTCGCCGCGCTGCACCGGAACTTCCGCGCCTACGCCGTCTACCTCACCAATGACGTGGACGTGCTCGTGGTGGCGACCAACGCCGAGCGGCTCCCGGTGCCCGACTGGTCGGTGTTCCGGTCAGCGGATGTCGCGCTCGACCTCGAGCGCTTCGTGCCGCTCTCCGACGATGCGCTCGCCGGTACGTTGCTGCTCTCGCGCCGCGAACTCGCTCCGCTGCTCGACGACTGGAGGCCGGTGAACTCCGACTTCCACCCCGTGCTCGACCTGGGCGCCGAGCGGGCGCGCTTCCTGCGGTACTCGGCGGACGGGTTCCTCGGGCTCCGCATCGACCGGTACGACCTCGCCGCCGCGCTCGACGGCCGGCGCGTGCCGCTCACGGCGGACCGCCGTGCGTCGCTGGACTACCGGCGCGAGGAGTCGCAGCTGCTGGCCGCGCGGCTCCGCCGTGGCGAGGCCTACCCGCCCACCGACACCGTCGCCGCGCACCGCGACCTGCAGGCCGCGCGCTTCCGTGAGCAGCGGCTCGGGCAGGGGATCGCCGCGGCCACGCCGCCGGCCGACTGGTTCCTCTGGTTCACCGGGATGATCGAGGTGGAGGGGGACCGCCACCAGGGCACGATGGGCGTGGTGGATTCCGCGTGGTACGAGCGCGTGGAGCGCTACATGGTGGAGCAGTCCGCCCCGCGCGACGGGATCTCGGCGCTGCGTTTCCTGCGTGCTGCGGTCACGTACGACTGGGTCACCGCCGCGCGCGAGGCGGAGACGCAGATGACGGCGCGCGATCGCGGCCGCCAGTGGCTGCCGCTCCCGATCCTCTGCGACGCGGTGGTGCTCGCACGGCTCCGCGTGGGCGACGTGAACGGCGCGCGCGCTGTGTTCCTCCGCCTGAGCGCCGCGTCTGGACGCGGCAGTGGCGACTTGCGTACCATGCTCCTTGACGCGCACCTGGCTGCGGCGGAGGCGGCCCTCGCGCGTTGACCTCCCGTCGATCCTCACCTGAAGGAGTGCCCCTGATGTCGATCCGTCCGTTCCCCTTCGATCGCGCGCGCCTCTGGGCCGCGTTCCTCGCGCTCGGCACGCTCGGCTCGGTGTCGCAGGCGCAGGCCGTCTACCGGCAGCCGCCGGCCCCGATCGCACAGATCCTGGACGCGCCGGCCACGCCGACCGCGGTGGTCAGCGCCGACCGCTCGGCGATCCTGTTGCTCGCGCGCCCGGGACTGCCACGAATCTCGGAGATCGCGGCGCCCGAGTACCGGGTGGCGGGCCTGCGACTCAACCCGCGCACCAGCGGCCCCTCACGCCAGAATCCGGCGCGCGGGATCTCCGTGATGCCGATCGCCGGCGGCGCGGCGACGCCGATCGCGATGGCGCTGCCGGCGGACGCGGGCGTGGGGAACCTGAGCTGGTCGCCGAGCGGGAAGCGCTTCGCGTTCGTGGTGAGCACCGACGACGCGCTCACGCTGTGGGCGGGCGACCTCGCGACGAAGAGTGCGCGGCAGGTCTCGGCGCGACGGCTCAACGCGGTGCTCGGCTCGCCCTGCGACTGGACGGGCGACGAGGCCCTCGTATGCACGACGGTGCCGGCGGACCGCGGCGCGGAGCCGGTGCGTCCCGAGACGCCAGAGGGACCGATCGTGCAGGAGGCGCTGACGGGCCGCCAGGACCGCGCGGCCACGTACCAGGACCTGCTCAAGAGCCCGTACGACGAGGCGATCTTCTCGCACTTCGCGACGAGCCAGCTCGCGCAGCTCTCGTTCGACGGAACGGCGCGCGACATCGGCCGCCCGGCGATCATCAGCGGCGCGAGCGTGAGCCCCGACGGGCAGTGGTTGCTGGTGACGACGCTCGCCAAGCCGTTCTCCTATTCGGTGCCGCTCAATTACTTCCCCACGCGGATCGAGGTGTGGGGGCTCGACGGTCGCGTGGCGCGCACGGTGGCCACGCGGCCACTGCTCGAGCGCGTGGGGTGGGGCGGCGACGGCGCACCGGCCGGCCCCCGCAATCCGTCGTGGCGCGCCGACGTGCCGGCCACGCTCACCTGGCTGGAGGCGCTCGACGGGGGCGACGCCACGCGCGACGTGCCAAAGCGCGACCGCGTGCTCGCGCTCGACGCGCCGTTCACGGGCCAGACGCGCACGCTCCTCGAGACCGAGTGGCGCGCGCGCGGCATCACCTGGGGGCGCTCCGACCTCGCCATCGCGCGCGAGGCGAACTCGAAGTTGCGGAAGGCGCGCACCTGGATCATCGACCCGAGCGGGAAGGCGGCGCCGCGGCTCCTCTTCGAGCGCTCCACCGAGGACCGGTACGGCGACCCCGGCAACTTCGAGACGCGCCGCGACGCGCGCGGCCAGCAGGTGCTCCACCTCACCGCCGATGGACGCTCGGCTTTCCTGAGCGGCGCTGGCGCCTCCGAAGAGGGGGATCGGCCGTTCCTGGACCGCATCGAGCTGGCGACGGCCAAGACGGAACGGCTCTTCCGATCCACGGCGCCGTACTATGAGACCGTGGTGGAGCTGCTCGACGAGCGCGGCACCAGGCTCCTCACGCGTCGCGAATCGGTGTCCGAGCCGCCGAACTACTTCTCGCGCGACCTCGCGCGCCGGTCGGCGCCGGTGCAACTCACCCGGTTCCAGGACCCCGCGCCGCAGTTCGCCGGCGTGTCAAAGGAAGTGGTGCAGTACCAGCGAAAGGACGGTGTGCAGCTGCAGGCGACCGTGTACCTCCCGCCCGGCTACGACAAGGCGCGCGACGGTGCGCTCCCCTTCCTCCTGTGGGCCTACCCGCGCGAGTTCGGCTCCGCCGACGCGGCGTCGCAGGTGATCGGATCGCCCTATCGCTTCACGCGCCCCGGCGGTTCGTCACACCTCTTCGCGCTGCTCGAGGGTTACGGCGTGATGGACGACCCGACGATGCCGATCGTGGCGATGGACGGGAAGGAATCGAACGACACGTACGTGGAGCAGCTCGTCGCGAGCGCCCAGGCGGCGGTGGACAAGATCGTCGCGATGGGCGTTGCCGACCGCGACCGCATCGCCGTGGGAGGGCACTCATACGGCGCCTTCATGACGGCAAACCTCCTCGCGCACACGAAGCTCTTCCGCGCGGGAATCGCACGCTCCGGCGCGTACAACCGCACGCTCACACCCTTCGGCTTCCAGGGCGAGGAACGCACGTACTGGCAGGCGCCGGACCTCTACGAGCGGATGTCACCATTCACCTACGCCGACAGCATCAAGACGCCGATCCTGCTGGTGCACGGCATGGCGGACAACAACACGGGCACCTACCCGATCCAGTCGGAGCGGATGTACGCAGCGCTCAAGGGGAATGGCGGGACGGTGCGGTACGTGCAGTTGCCGGGGGAGGCGCATGGGTACGCGGCGAGAGAGAGCGTGGGCCATACGCTCTTTGAGATGGTGTCGTGGCTGGACCTGTGGGTGAAGCCACTCAAGCCGAAGATGTGAGGGGGCAGGCGGTGGACGGCAGACGATAGAACGACCGGGAGACGGGGGACCGGCTCGCTGCCGCCTACCGTCTG
>JAOUHR010000508.1 GCA_029884515.1 Gemmatimonadota bacterium | reverse complement strand
CACGATGTACGCCATCACCGCGAACGCCGCCACGCAGCGCTGCATCTCGGCCGGGCTCAGCTTGTCCGGCGTGTCCGCCGGCGTGTGGTGGTACCAGAAGTACTTCGACCCGTCCACCTCGAGCCCGAGCCCCGGCACGCCCGACCGCACGAGCGGGTCGATGTCCGCCTCGCCGCCGTAGGGGCCCACGCGCCCCGCGCCGATGCGCTCGAGCAGCGAGCCCGCCGAGGTCATCATCGCGCGCGCCGCGTCGTTCCCGTTGAAGCCGAAGCCGGTGGGCGAGAAGACGCCGCCGTCCGACTCCATCGCGACCGCGTGCACCTCGTCCTTGTGTGCCTCGAGGTACGCGCGCCCGCCGCGGCCGCCGTTCTCCTCGTTGGTCCACCCCACCACCCGGATGGTGCGGCGCGGCGTGAGGCCGAGCCGCTTGAGCAGCTTCACCGCCTCCCACGCGACCACCACGCCGCCGGCGTCGTCCATCGCGCCGAGCCCCACGTCCCACGAGTCGATGTGACCGCCCAGCACAACGATCTCTGATGGCTTCTCGCGGCCCACGAGCTCGCCCATCACGTTGCGAGAGAGCGCGTCCGGGAAGGTCTGCGCCTGCATCCTGAGGGTGACGACGACCCGTTCCCCGCGCTCCTGCATGCGGCGGAACATCATCGCGTCCTCCATCGGGATCGCGGCGGACGGGATCCTGGCCACGGTGGAGTCGTAGCGCATGCTCCCCGTGTGCGGCGTGCGCATCCCGTAGGGGCCCACCGACCGCAGGAGCGCGGCCTCCGCGCCCACCTTCGCGGCGGCCGAGGCGCCGCCGCCGCGGTACTGCACCGTCTCGCCGTACGACGTGAACGGCACGTCGAAGAGCACGATCTTCCCCTTCGCCTCGGCGGCGCGCTTCGTGAGCTCGTCATAGCTCCCCACCACGAGCACCGGCGCCGTGATGCCGCGTGCCGGCGTCCCGATCGATCCGCCGAGCCCGAGCATCGGGATGTTCGCGGCGCGCGGCTCGACGAGCGTGAGCGACTCCTCGCCGCGCACCCAGTGCGGCACCATCACCGGCTCGCCGCGCACGTTGGCCAGGCCGTCCTTCCTCATCTCGGCCAGCACCCAGTCGATGCCGCGCTCGAGGTTCGCGCTCCCGCTCAGGCGGTTGCCGCTGTAGTCGACCAGCGCGGCGAGACGGGTCCAGGCGCCGGAGGAATCGGCGAGTGCGGCGTCGATGATGCGGTTGGCGACCGTGCGGTACTGGTCGGCGACTGGCTGCTGCGCCTGGAGGTGCTGGCCGAGCGGCGCGGTGAGGAGCAGGGCGAGGGCGAACGTTGAGGCGGAAGCGAGGGCACGACGGATCAAGGAGTGCTCCAATGAGGACCCTTCAATATAGGTGAAGCCGATGCGCCACCAAGGTGGCCGAGTGCGTCTGGAGAGGCGAACTTCGTACATCCCGAGCCCGAGTTGACGCGTGACACCGAACCGCCGCGCCGCACCACTGGCAGAATGGGTCGTCCTCGTCGTCGCTGCGCTCCTCGCCGCGTGCGCGGGCAGCGCGCCCCCCGCGCTCAGGCCTTCCGCGCTCCCGTTCGCCGTCGATACGCTGCGAACCCAGCGCCTGGGCAACGGCGCGCAGCACCTCTACCTGTACTCGGCTGTTGGTCCCTGGGCCATCCACGTGCTCGACGTGCGACTGGATCGGTGCACGTCCGCCCTTGCCGTGAAGGGCGCCCCCGGTGCGGTCGGCCGCACGAAGACCTCCGACCTCCTGCGCACGCTCGCCGAGTCGCGCGACGTGGTGGGCGGCGTGAACGCCGATTTCTTCCTGTTCACGCCGCCCGGCGTGCCGACCGGTGCACACGTGTCGGCCGGGCGCGTGATCACGCCCCCGGTAAACCGGCCCGTGTTCGCGATCGACTCGGCCGGCCACCCGCACATCGTCACGCTGTCGGCGCGCGGCGGCGGCACCTTCGCGGTGGACGACACGGCGCTGGCCCATGTCGCACTCGCGCCCTTCCATCCGCTGGAAGCGGTTGGCGGCCGTCCGCTCCTCGCGCGCGACAGCCTGATGGACGCGCACGTGGACTCGACCGGCGGCGTGAGCTTCGCGAGCGGCCGGCATCCGCGCACCGCGGTCGGCATCGCGGACGGCGGCCGTCGGCTCCTCCTCGTGGTGGTGGATGGCCGACAGAAGCCGTACAGCGACGGGATGACGCTC
>JAOUHR010000507.1 GCA_029884515.1 Gemmatimonadota bacterium | reverse complement strand
GAGCGGCCCGCCGAGTGGGGGCGGGCCGGGCGCGCCGCGCAATGGCGTGCTCGGTGCCGATTACCGGGTGAGCAATGGACGCTGGCAGTTCGCCAAGGTCTTCGCCGGTGAGAACTGGAATCCCGACATGACCGCGCCGCTCACGCAGCCGGGCGTGAACGTGACGGCCGGCGAGTTCCTGCTGGCCGTGAATGGCGTGCCGCTCGCGGCGACCACGAACGTGGATGCCGCACTGGCCGGCACCGCGGGCAAGCAGGTGACGCTGCGCGTGGGGCCCTCGGCCGACGGCGCCGGCGCGCGCGACGTGGTGGTGGTGCCGCTCGCGAGCGACGCGATGCTGCGCCACCTCGCGTGGATCGACCACAACCGGCAGGTGGTGGACTCGCTCTCCGGCAGCAAGCTCGCGTACCTCTACATCCCCAACACGGCGAACGAGGGCTACACGCGCTTCAACCGCTACTTCTTCGCGCAGCAGGACAAGCAGGGCGCGGTGGTGGACGAGCGGTACAACGGCGGCGGCAACATCGCCGACTACATGGTCTACTACCTGTTGAAGAACCAGCCCTTCAACTACGTGACGCAGAAGTACGGTGAGGACCTGCCGATCCCGGCCGGCGCGATCTTCGGTCCCAAGGCGATGCTCATCAATGAATGGGCGGGATCGGGCGGCGACGAGCTGCCCTGGCTCTTCCGCCGGTTCAAGGTGGGCCCGCTCGTGGGCACGCGCACGTGGGGCGGGCTGGTGGGCATCGGCGGCTATCCCGACCTGATGGACGGCGGCTCCATCACGGCGCCTCGCGTCGCGATCTACAGCTACGAGGGGGCATACGAGGTGGAGAACCAGGGCGTGGCCCCGGACATCGAGGTGACCACCGACCCGGCCGCCTGGCGGCAGGGGCGTGACGTGCAGCTCGAGCGCGCGGTGCAGGTGGTGATGGATTCGCTCGCGCTGCATCCGTACAAGAAGCCGGCACGGCCGCCGTACCCGACCTGGGCACGGGGGAGGACGCCGGTGCGGCCGTGAACGACGATGTGGGGAGCGGTCAACCGCTCCCACGTCGGCCGAGCAACGCCTTGACCGCGAGGATGATCGAGAGGAACCCGTTCACGCCGAGTGCGTAGAGGGTCCAGACGAAGAGCAGGGCGCCGCTCCGCTCGAGGAACCATGAAACGAATTGTCTCCGTGCTCTTGATGCTGTTCTGCCTGGAGCGGGTGCAGGCCCAGGAACCAGAAACGTACGTATTGCACCAGGTCGTCTCGAATCGCGATACACTGGTCTACCGGCGCGTGATCCGCTTCAACGTGCAGGAGCACCTGTTCCACGTCCAGGACTACTTCGAGAACGGACGGATCCAGATGGATGCCTTCTACTCCTCCTTCGACAAGCGGGTGAAGGAGGACTATCAGTGCGACTATCGCTCGAACACCAAGGAAGGACCGTACACGGAATGGCATCGGAACGGGCGCAAGAGATTCGAGGGCCATTTCATGCGGGGCAGGCGGAGCGGCGCGAGCACCGCCTGGTATGAAAGTGGGCAGAAGGAAGCGGAGGAGAACTGGCTCAACGGACAGCTGCACGGCCGGGTGAGATACTGGTCCGAGCAAGGGGGCCTGCAGTTCGAGTCCACGTTCGAACACGGGATGAACCAGCATCGCAGGAACGTCAGCTATCAGTACCTGTCGTACCTGCCGAAGGGCTACGAGGCGGATTCCGTCAGGAAATGGCCGCTCGTCATCTACCTGCACGGGGGTTCGGACAGGGGGACCGACCTGAGGAAGCTGTACGCATCCGGGATCCCCGATCAGGTGTACAGGGGACGCGAGTTCCCGTTCATCATGCTCGCTCCGCAGAGTCCCGAACATCTCAGGTGGTCGACCGACGACTGGTTCGAGAACTTCTTCAAGGAAGTGACCGCCCGGTACAGGATCGACACCGACAGGGTCTACCTGACCGGGCCGAGCCTGGGCGGGTCGGGCACCTGGTACATCGCCGCCCGGTATCCCGGGATGTTCGCGGCCATCGCGCCGATCAGTGGATTCACGAGCCATCTCGACTACATCGACAACAACATCGACAAGCTGATCGATGTGCCTGTCTGGGCCTTCCACGGGAAGCTGGACACCGTCGTGCCCTTCGAGGAAACGGAGCGGATCGTGAGATTGCTGGAGGGCAAGAACCGGAACCTGCGATTCTCCGCCGAACCGGACG
>JAOUHR010000506.1 GCA_029884515.1 Gemmatimonadota bacterium | reverse complement strand
GATGATGACCGCTTCCGAGGCGCGCGTACGCTACGCCGAGACCGACCAGATGGGCGTCGCGTACCACGCGAACTACCTCGTCTGGTGCGAGATCGGGCGCACCGATTTCATCCGCGATCTGGGCGTCACCTACGCCGAGATGGAACGGGAGGGCCTGCAACTCGCGGTGGCCGATGCGCAGGTCCGCTATCACTCCAGCGCGCGCTACGACGACGTCGTCCGGATCGAAACCCGGCTCACGGGGGTAGCCTCCCGGATGGTCGAGTTCAGCTACGAGCTGCTGCGCGTGGACGCTCCGGGCGCGACGTCCGGCGCGCGTCTGGCGTCGGCGCGCACCAAGCTCATCTCCATCGCCCCCGGCGGTCGCCCGGTGGCGATCCCGGCGCGGTTCCGGACGATTCTCGAGGCGGCCGTCTCCGCCGGCGATTGACCGCGCGCCGCACGGTGCAGAGACTTCAGCCGTGAGCCCGGACCGCACCCCTCCCCCGCGTACGCGCGCCACCCGCCCTGTGGAGCGGGTGCGCGCGGTCCGCGGCGGCGCGCGCGCAGGGCTTCACGCGCGCGTCGGCGTCGCCCTCGCCGCGCTGGCGTGCGCGGCGACGGGCTGCCTCTACGGGTTCGCCGGCGGCGGCCTGCCGCCGCACGTGAAGACGGTCGCGATCCTCCCGTTCGAGAACGAGACCGCCGCGCCCGAGCTGCCCCGCGAACTGCAGGAGGCCCTGCGCGACGCGCTCCGCTCGCGACTCGGGCTCCGGGATGCCACGGAAGCGAGGGCCCACGCGCTCGTGCGCGGGAAGATCTCGCGATACGAGGCGGACATCCCGGTGGGGTTCAGCGCGAACGACCGGCAGGCGACGTCGGTACGTCGGCGACTCCGTGTCCAAGTGGACGTGGAGATCGTCGATCAGGTGACCGGCAAGACGCTCTGGACCCGCACCGGCATCACCGCCGAAGGCGAGTACGCCGATCGCGGCGAGGCCCAGGGCCGCAAGCAGGCGATCGAACGCATCGTCAACGACGTGATCGAGGGGGCACAATCCCAATGGTGAGAGCGCGAGCGGGCAAGGGACTGCTGGGCAGCCTGCTGACCATCGTCTTCCTCGGCGCCGTGGTGTATTTCGGGTTCAACATCGGCAACACCTACTGGCGCTACCTGCAGTTCGAAGATCGGATGAAACAGGAAGCGCGCTTCGCCGCGCATCGGAGCGACCTGCTCATCGCGCGCCGCCTGCGGGACTATGCCGATTCGCTGAAGCTCCCCGTCGGTGCCCACAAGGTGAACGTGCGCCGCCGCCCGGGCACGATCCAGATCTGGGCCGAGTACTACGAGCTCGTCGAGTTCCCGGGCTTCGTGCGCGAGATCTACTTCCACCCACAAGCGGTGGGGACGTTCTGACCTTGGTCGTCGATCCGCGGCAGAAGGTCCTGTCGCGGGCGCAGGCGGTGCGCTGGCGGGCCAGCGGTAAGGGGACGCTCGTCTTCACCAACGGCGTCTTCGACCTCCTCCATCCCGGCCACGTGGACCTCCTGTTCGGCGCGCGTGCGCAGGGGGATCGCCTGGTGGTCGGCGTGAACAGCGATGCCTCCGTGCGCCGGCTGGGGAAGGGGCCCGACCGCCCGCTCCGAACGGAGGCGGAGCGCGCGTACGTGCTCGCCGGGCTCGCCGCGGTGGACGCGGTGGTCATCTTCGACGAGGACACTCCGCTCGAGTTGGTGCGCGCCCTGGAGCCCGACGTGATCGTGAAGGGCGGCGACTACTCGCCGGCGACGGTCGTCGGCGCCGACGTCGTCTCGGCCCGCGGCGGCCGGGTCGTCATCATCCCGCTCACAGCGGGGCAATCCACCACTTCCATCGTCGAGCGACTCCGTGCCGAACAGCCGTCCCGCTAGGCCCGCCGCGCGCCCCGAGGGACGCGCGGCCGACAACCTCCGCCCGGTCTCGATCGAGCGCGGCGCCGCGCCGAACGCCGAGGGGTCGTGCCTCGTGCGCTTCGGCCGCACCGCGGTGCTCTGCGCGGTGAGTGTCGAGGATGGTGTTCCCGGCTGGAAGAAGGGGAAGGGCGAGGGCTGGCTCACGGCGGAGTACGCGATGTTGCCGCGCGCCACCAACACCCGGAGCGCGCGCGAGCGCGGCCAGGTGGGGGGCCGCACGCAGGAGATCCAGCGGCTCATCGGCCGCAGCGTGCGGGCGATGCTCGACGACTTCGCCTGGGG
>JAOUHR010000505.1 GCA_029884515.1 Gemmatimonadota bacterium | reverse complement strand
AGCAGCGAGGACCGCACCTCCGTCCGCATCGCCACGCTCGGGCCCGGCGAGGTGGTGGGCGAGGGCATCCTCCTCCAGGAACCCGAACATGCCACCGCCGGGCGGGCGATGCTCCGCACCCGCACCATGCGGTTCGCGCGGGAGCAGCTCGACCCGATGCTGCACGACCGCCCCTACCTCCACGCCTCGCTCGTCGCCAGCGCGGCGCGCGCCATGCGGGACCGGCTGCGCCGCGTGGATGCCTCGCGCACCGGCCAGGGCCGGCTGCTCGGCTTCTCGGGCGAGACCCGGAAGGAGCACGACCTGCTCGGCGAGCGCGACGTGCCGGACGCGGCGCTCTACGGCGTCCAGACGCTGCGGGCCATCGAGAACTTCCCGATCACCGGCGTCACGCTCCGCGACTTCCCCGAGATCGTCGTCGCCCACGCCCAGGTGAAGGAAGCCGCCGCCGACGCCAACCATGACAACGGCGACCTCCCCGACGACGTGCATGGGGCGATCGTGGCGGCCTGCCGGGAGATCCAGGCGGGACGCCACCTCGAGCACTTCCGGGTGGACATGATCCAGGGCGGCGCCGGCACCTCGACCAACATGAACGCCAACGAGGTGATCGCGAACCGCGCCCTCGAGCTGCTCGGCGAGCGGCGCGGGAACTACGATCGCGTGCACCCGAACAACCACGTCAACCTCGCGCAGAGCACCAACGACGTGTATCCCACGGCGATCCGGCTCGCGCTGCACCACGCCATCGGCGGGCTGCAGGCGCAGATGCGGCTCCTGGTGGACGCCTTCCGGGCCAAGGGCGTGGAGTTCGCCCCGCACGTCAAGATGGGGCGCACGCAGCTGCAGGACGCGGTGCCGATGACGCTGGGCCAGGAGTTCAACGCGTTCGGGCACACCATCGGCGAGGACGTCGACCGGCTCGAGGAGGCGAAGGCGCTCATCCGCGAGATCAACATGGGGGCGACCGCGATCGGCACCGGCCTCACGGCACCGGACGGGTACGCCGAGCGCGTGCGCGCGCGCCTGAGCGAGATCACCGGGCTCGCCCTCGTCACCGCCCCGGACCTCGTGGAGGCGACCAGCGACGCGGGGGCGTTCGTGCAGCTGTCCGGCGTGCTCAAGCGCTGCGCGGTGAAGCTCTCGAAGGTGTGCAACGACCTCCGGCTCCTCTCGAGCGGCCCGCGGACCGGCTTCAACGAGATCAACCTCCCCCCGATGCAGCCCGGCTCGAGCATCATGCCGGGCAAGGTGAACCCGGTGATCCCCGAGGCGGTGAACCAGGTCTGCTTCGACGTGATCGGCGGCGACGTGACGGTGACCATGGCCGCCGAGGGCGGGCAGCTGCAGCTCAACGTGTTCGAGCCGGTGATCGCCTTCCGCCTGCTGCGCAACATCAGCGAGCTCCGGAACGCCTGCCACATGCTGCGCGAGCGGTGCGTGGTGGGGATCACGGCCAATCCGGCGGTGATGCGCGCCTTCGTGGAGCGGTCGATCGGGATCGTGACGGCCCTCGTGCCCAGTCTGGGGTACGAGGTGTGCACGCAGGTCGCGAAGGACGCGCTCGAGAGCGGCCGCGGGGTCGTCGAGCTCCTCCTGGAGCGGAAGCTGCTGACGCGCGCGCAGCTCGACGCGATCCTCGACCCCGGTCAGATGACCGGCACCCGGAGGTAGGACATGGCAGGAGTGAAGCTCGACGGCGCCGGCGCGCAGAAGATGAAGACGATCGAGGAGGCGCTGAAGACGCTGCAGACGATGCACGGGCTGGTGGAGCGCATGGCGATCGAGGTGAAGAACCAGCGCGGCGCGGGCGTGCTCCCGCAGCAGGTGAAGCGGATGGCGACGCCACTGCAGGGGCAGCTCAAGGGCCAGTTCGGGATGATCGCGGACCAGGTCTCGGCGATGATCCTGGCGGCGGGGCGCGGCGGGGGCGAGCAGATCAAGGTGCGCACGCTGCGCGAGCACGTCGCGCAGATCCGCATGGCGCTCGAGATCGTCTCCACCAAGGTGAAGGAGCAGCACGCGGTGCCGATCGAGACCGCTGGCGGGGACGAGTAGGCGTCGGGCACTTCCGGGCGCCGGCTCGGGCGGGGGGAGCCGCTCCGGCCGTGCGCGCGCCTTGCCTGCCCCCGGGAGCCACGGTAACTTCTTCACGCTTGCCGAGTCGGAGCAAGCGCCATCCGCTGCCTCCCGGCCGCGGCGATCCCCCCCCAGC
>JAOUHR010000504.1 GCA_029884515.1 Gemmatimonadota bacterium | reverse complement strand
CGGGCGCGCGTGGCGGGGGCCTGGTTCTTCGGGGTCGGCTCGCTCTACGGCGTGGCCGGACTCGTGGTGCCCGGGTCGCGGGCCGATGCGCTCGCGTATGCCCGCTCGATCGCCGCCGCGGTGGACACCGCGGGGACGCTCGACATCGCGGCCCTCCAGTGGTGGATCAGCGCGCTGGTGATCGTGGGATGCGCGGTGCCCTGGTGGCTGCTGGTGCGCTTGCGGCACGCGTTCGTCGCGGAGGTGGCGACCCCGCCGGAGTGACGCGCCTCTGGGCACTTCGGGCCCGAGACTCACCCTCGGGGCGCCGATGCGCCATCTTTTCCCGCCATGTCGCTCACCACGAAGGTCCTGCTCGCCCTGCTCGCGGGCTTTGGCGTCGGGCTCGCCCTCGCGGCTTGGGACGCGCCCATGGCGCAGACCCTGCTCCGCATCGTGGAGCCGGTCGGCACCGTCTTCATCAACGCGATCCGCATGACGGTGATCCCCCTCGTGGTGGGGAGCCTCATCGTGGGGGTGAGCGCCGCGCCCGACCCGCGCGCCGTGGGCCGGATCGGCGCACGGGCGCTCGTGCTCTTCGTGGTGGTGGTCTCCGCCGCCGCGGCGGTGGGCGTGCTGTTCGGTCCGCCGCTCTTCGCCCTCTTCTCCCTCGATCCCTCGGCGGTGGAGGCGCTCCGGGCCAGCGCGGCCTCCGCGGGCGGCAGCACGGCCGAGAGCGCGAAGAACATCCCGACGGTGGCGCAGTGGGTGGTCTCGCTCGTGCCGGTGAACCCGGTCAAGGCGGCGTCGGATGGCGCCATGCTCCCGCTCATCGTGTTCTCGGTGGTCTTCGCCGCGGCACTGATGGGCGTCGTGGCGGAGCGGCGCACGGCGGTGCTGCGGTTCTTCGAGGGCGTGACCGATGCCTCGCTCGTGCTGGTGCGGGCGATCCTCGAACTCGCGCCGATCGGTGTCTTCGCGCTCGTCGTGCCGTTGGCGGCGCGGATGGGGCTCGCCGCGGCAGGCGCCCTCATCGGCTACATCGTGATCGTCTCGGCGCTCTGTGCCGCCTTCATGGCGCTCGTGCTCTACCCGGCCGCCGTGTTCATCGGGCGCGTCACGCCGCGAGACTTCACGAAGGCCGCGCTGCCCGCACAGGGCATCGCGTTCAGTTCGCGCTCCTCGCTCGCCGCCCTTCCGGCGATGCTCGAGAGCGTGACCGACCAGCTCAAGCTGCCGCCGGCGATGGGGAGCTTCTTCATCCCGCTCGCGGCCTCGATGTTCCGCGCCGGCGCCGGCATCGGCCAGACGGTCGGCGTGATCTTCATCGCGAAGCTCTACGGCGTGGACCTTGGCGCCGCGCAGCTCATGACCATCGCGGTGACCTCGGTGGTGACCTCGTTCTCCGTACCGGGCATCCCCGGCGGCTCGATCGTGGTGATGGTGCCGATCCTCATGGCGGCGGGGATCCCGATCGAGGGCGTCGGCATCCTGCTCGGCGTGGACACCATCCCGGACATGTTCCGCACCACGACGAACGTCACGGGGCACATGGCCGCGGCGGTGATCCTGAGTCGCGGCGAGCGCGGAGCGGACGCCGTCGTCGCCGCGGCGTGACCGCGTGGTGAGCGACGGATGCTGAGCGCACACGCGCCGGCGCTCGTCGGCGGCGCCCTCTGGATCACCTTCCTCGCCGCGTCGCTCTGGCGCTTCCGCGACTCCCGCTCACTGGAGGAGTATCCGCTCGCGCCGCCGGCCGACCCGCCGCTCGTGAGCGTGGTACTGCCGGCCCGCGACGAGGCGCGCAACATCGAGGGATGCCTGCGTTCGATCCTCGCGACCACGTGGCCCAACCTCGAAGTCATCGTCGTCGACGACCACTCCACCGACGGTACCGGCGGGCTCGCCCGCGCCATCGCCGCGACCGACGCGCGCGTGCGGGTCATCGCCGCCCCCGACCTCCCCGCCGAGTGGTTCGGCAAGCAGTGGGCGTGCCACACCGGGGCCCGCGCGGCGCAGGGCACGATACTCTGCTTCACCGATGCCGACACGCGGCACGGGCCGGAGCTCCTCGCGCGGTCCGTGAACGCCCTCACCGCGCGCGGCGCCGACCTCTTCACCGTTGCCGGCCGCCAGGACATGCGGACCTTCTGGGAGAAGGTGGTGCAGCCGGTGGTCTTCGCGATGCTCCTCTCGCGGTATGGTGGACTCGAAGCGATGAGCCGCTCCACGCGCCCGC
>JAOUHR010000503.1 GCA_029884515.1 Gemmatimonadota bacterium | reverse complement strand
CGCGAGGTGGTAGTGGATCACCGCGCCGCTCGCCGGGTTCTGCCCGGGCCGCGTGGTCACGGTGCTGTCGTTCCCACGTCCGCCACCGAACCCCCCACCCCAGTCGATGCGATACGCATCGCGCGGCGCGAAGAGATGCGCCGGCTTGGCCAGCACCGCCGGCGTCATCTGCCGGAGCGCACTGAGGTCGTCGAGGATCCAGAACGAACGCCCGTGCGTCCCCGCCACGAGGTCGCCCTCCTTGATCACGAGGTCATGCACCGGCACCGGCGGGAGGTTCTTCCGCAACGACTGCCAGTTGGCGCCGTCGTCGAACGACACCCACACGCCGCGCTCGGTGCCGGCGTAGAGCAGTCCGCGCCGCTCGGGATCCTCCCGGATCACGCGCGTGAACTCGTCGGCCGGGATGCCGTTCACGATCTTCGTCCAGGTCGCGCCGAAGTCGCTGGTCTTCCAGAGCGAGGGCGTGAAGTCGTCGAGCTGGAACCGGTTGGCGGCCATGTACGCCGTCCCTTCATTGAACCGCGAGGCATCGATGATCGAAATGCGCGCGAAGTCGCCCACGCCCTTCGGCGTCACGTTCGTCCACGTCTTCCCGCCGTCGCGCGTGAGCTGCACGAGGCCGTCGTCGGTGCCCACCCAGAGGACGTCGGCCTTGAGCGGCGATTCGGCGAGCGTGAAGATCGTGCCGTACGTCTCGACGCCCGTCTGGTCCTTGGTGATCGGACCGCCCGAGGCGCCGAGCGTCTTCGGGTCGTTCCGCGCGAGCGCGGGCGAGATGATCTGGAAGCTCTGGCCCTCGTTCACCGAGCGGAACAGGTTGCTCCCGCCCGCATAGAGCACCTTCGGGTCATGCTGCGAGATCACGATCGGGAAGGTCCACTGGAACTTGTAGGTGATGTCCTCCGACGAGTGCCCCATCGGGTTGAGCGGCCACGCGTTGATGTTCCGCTCGAGCCCCGTGCGCATGTCCTTGCGCGTGAGGTAGCCGGAGTAGCTGCCGGCGTAGACGATGTCGGGGTCGCGCGGATCGGCCGTCACGTAGCCTGACTCGCCGCCCCCCGCGTCCTTCCAGTCGGAGATGTCGATGCCGCCGGCGTTCCGGCTGGGCCCGCAGAGCGTCGAGTTGTCCTGCTGCGCGCCGCACACATGGTACGGGAAGTGGTTCGTCGTCGAGACGTGATACATCTGCGCCGTCGCGAAGTCCTGCTCGCTCCACGTCGCCCCGCCGTTGAAGCTCACGTTCGCGCCGCCGTCGTTCCCCTGCACCATCCGCATCGGATCGTTCGAGGCGATCCAGAGCACGTGGTTGTCACCGTGCGGCACGGAGATCTGCTCGCGGAAGGTCCGGCCGCCATCCCTGCTCTTGAAGAACTGCACGTTCATCCCGTAGATCACGTTCGTGTCCTTCGGGTCGGCGACGATGTTGGAGTAGTACCAGGCGCGCTGGCGGAGATTGCGGTCCTTGTTGATCCACTCCCACGTCGCACCGGCGTCGTTCGAGCGGTACACCCCGCCCGAGTCGGCCTCGATGATCGCCCAGACGCGACGCGAGTTCGCCGGCGAGATGGCGAGCCCGATCTTGCCGAGCACACCGCGCGGCAGTCCCGGCGCCGCCGTGATCTCACGCCAGGTGGTCCCGCCATCGGTGGTCTTGAAGATCCCGCCGCCCGGGCCACCGGAGTTCAACGACCAGGGCGTGCGGTACGCATGCCAGAACGCGGCGTAGAGCGTGTTCGGATCGTTCGGGTCCATGATCAGGTCCGAGATCCCCGTCGAGTCGTTGCGGAAGAGCACCTTGCTCCAGGTCGCCCCGCCATCCGAACTCCGGAAGACGCCGCGCTCCGGGTTGTTCCCGAACGCATGGCCCAGCGCGCCCACGTACACGAGGTCCGGATTGGTGGGATGCACGAGCACGGTCGAGATGTGTCGCGTCTCCTTGAGCCCCATCAGCTTCCACGTCCTCCCGGCGTCGGTCGTCTTCCAGAGGCCCTCGCCGTGCGACGTGTTGCCGCGGATGTCGGTCTCGCCGCCGCCCACATAGACGATGTCGGGGTTCGACTCCGCGACCGCGATGGCACCGATCGTTCCGCCGAAGTATCGGTCGGTCACCGGCTGCCAGTTGGCGCCGCCGTCGGTGGTCTTCCAGACGCCGCCGCCGGTGGTGCCGAACCAGTACTCGAGGGGACGGGCCACGGATCCGGCCGCGGCGACGGAGCG
>JAOUHR010000098.1 GCA_029884515.1 Gemmatimonadota bacterium | reverse complement strand
GCGCCCGACGGGAACCACGCCGACGAATCGAGCGCGCGGACCAGCACCGGCCGACTCCTGCCGCTCTCGCGCCAGACGGCTTCCAGCCGGCCGCGCTCGGCGTAACTTGCGAGCGTGGGCGCGAACGGCTCGAGGCGTGTGGCCGAAAGGAATGCGCCGCCCCGGGTGCGTCGCTCCTCTGCTGCGAGAAGGGTTCGCCAGCCGAGGACGACTGCCGGGAGGGAGGCTTCGTGGAAGACATCCCCGTCGGCGGCGACGAGCGGGGCGAGATCGAGGGGATCGGGACTGGAGAGTTCAGCGACAGCTCGGAGCCAGAGGGCGCGCGGGATGCTCGGCGGGGCCGTTGAGCAGCACTCGTCGAGGCGAGCGAGCTCGTCGGTGGCCTCCTCATGATGTGCTTGAGACTCTAGGTCAAGTGATTTCATCGTCTAAGTAATAATATATACTTTAGTCTGTTTATCTAGACTCATTGTTCTTTGTGATCATCTGTACGTGCCTACATTGGCAACTCATAAAATGCTTTTAATGCGCTATAAATTCTTTCTCTCGCTCATCGCTGGCATTCCCCTCGGCGGCACAGCGTCCGAGGCGCAGATTCCAGCCGAGGGCACGGTTCCCGGAGCCGTGCAACCCGCCATCGGCTACGTGGCCCATCGCGTCTATGACTCCAAGCGCAAGCGGGTCATAGACTTCGAAGCCATGTCCGCCGCCTTGGCCAAGGCCGATATCGTCTTCCTCGGTGAGCAGCACGATGATCCTCGCACCCACCAGCTCGAGGCGGCCGTGCTGGAGGGAATCGCCCGTCGGCGGCAGGGACCGGTGGTGCTGGCCCTCGAGATGTTCGAGCGCGACGTACAGCAGCCATTGGACGCCTACCTCGCGCGCAACATCGCCGAATCGGACTTCCTCTCCGGATCGCGGCCTTGGCCCAACTACAGCGCCGACTACCGCCCGCTCGTGGAGTTCGCCCGCGCGCGCGGCTGGCCGGTGATCGCGGGGAACGTGCCGCGGCGATATGCCTCGATGGTCGCCCGCGGCGGGCTCGCGTCGCTCGACACGCTCCCGCCGCGCGCCCGCGCGCTCATCGCCAGCGACCTCTCCTGCCCGCGCGACGCCTATTGGGAGCGGTTCCAGGAGACGATGGGCGACATGAGTGGCCACGGAATGCAACTCACGCCGGAGCAGCGCTCCGCGACGGTGTGGCGCACCTACGAGGCACAGTGCATCAAGGACGAGACGATGGCGGAGTCGATCGTCGCGGCGTTCAGGGCGCACGGCCCGCCCGTGGTCCACGCCAACGGCGCCTTCCACTCCGACTACGGACTTGGCACGGCGGCGCGCGTGAAGCGACGCCTGCGTGATGCGAAGGTCGTCGTGGTGAGCTTCGTGCCCGTCGCCGACCTCGACTCGATCGACGGCAAGGCGAATCGCAAGCTGGGCGACTACGTCGTCTTCACGCTCGAGACGCCCAAGCCCGACGCGCCCGCGCGCCCCTGACCGGCCCGATGAGCTTCGCCTACCTCCGTCCCGAATCGCTCGACGCCGCGCTCGAGGCGCTGGCCGAGCCGCACTCGATGGCGATCGGCGGGGGGACCGACCTGCTCGTCTGGATCGAAGAGGGCCTGGCCTCCCCGAGGCGCGTGGTGGACCTGCGCGCCCTGCCGGGCGCAGGCGAGATCACCCTCCGCGCGGATGGGTCGGTGCGGCTCGGCGCAGCGGTGCGCATCGCGGACCTCGCGGAGCACGCGGAGCTCCGCGCGCGGTTCCCCGTGCTCGCCGACGCGGCCGCGAGCGTCGGGACGCCGGCGCTGCGCAACATGGGCACGCTGGGCGGCAACCTCGCGCAGCGGCCGCGATGCTGGTACCTCCGAGGCGGCGTCTCGTGCTTCAAGAACGGCGGGACCGAGTGTGCGGCCTTCGGCGGCGAGCACGTGTATCACGGCATCATCGCGGGCGGAACCTGCCACGCAGTCCATCCCTCCGATCCCGCCGTGGCACTCGAGGCCCTCGACGCGCACGTGGAGGTCGCCGGCCCCGGAGGAGCCACCCGACGCCTCACCATCGCGGCGCTGTTCGCGGGCGCGGCGGCGAACCCGCGTGCGGAGCTCACCCTCAAGGCGGGTGAGGTGATCACGGCGGTGGAGTTGCCGGCGGCCGCGGCGGGCGGCACGCAGCACTGGGAGAAGATGATGCAGCGCGGCGCGTGGGACTTCGCGCTGGTGGCGTGCGCCGCGGCGCGGCGCGCCGACGGCACCGTCCGCATCGCCCTGGGCGGCGTGGCGGCCGGGCCATGGCGTGTGGCGCTCTCGGTGGAGGAGGACGTGGCGAGTGGCGCGCTCGACGACGAGAGCCTCGATGCGCTCGCGGAGCGCGCGCTGTACGACGCGGAGCCGCTCGGCGGCAATCGATACAAGGTCACGATGGCGCAGGCGGCGCTGCGACGGGCCATGCGACGCCTGATCGCGGCCGGGTAGCGCGCGCCGAGCCAAGGCGAATCGGCGCCGCGGGACGAAACCCGGATCCTGGCACGGCGTAGGGAGTGCGCCAGCCCACACCGGACTCCCTCCGAGATCCCGCCATGCTGACCCCGCACGCTCCTCGACTTGCCGCGCGCCTCTTGGCGCTCTCGCTCGTCGTCGCCATCCCAGGCCTCGCCTCCGCGCAGGGGTCCGGCACGCCGACGCGAAAGGTCATCTCCATCGGCAACTACCCGCGCGTGGACGGGCTCCGCATCAACTTCCGCGACCGCGACCTGGATCGCGTGCGCGGCATCAACCTCACGGTCTGGCGGCCGCAGCGGGACATGAGCACGGGCACCGTCAGTGGCCTCGCACTCGGCGTGCCGCTCACCGGCGTCGGCGATCTCCGTGGCATGGGGATCGCTGCGTTCGGCCTGGAGGCCTCCGGTGACATCAGCGGCATCACCCTCGCCGGCATCGGCGCCGGTGCGGGCGGTACGCTCGGCGGGATATCCGTGGCAGGCATCGGTCTGGGTTCTGGTGAGGGACTGCGCGGTATCGCCCTGGGCGGTGTGGGCGTGGGCACGGGCGGAGACGTGCGAGGCATCGCGCTCGGCGGGATCGGCGCCGGGGCCGGCGGCACGGTGCGCGGTGTCGTGGCCGGCGGGATCGGTGCGGCCGCCGGGAACGACGTCGTCGGCCTCGCGGTGGGTGGCATCGGCGTGGGCGCGGGAGGTGATGCGTGCGGGATCCTCGTGGGCGGCATCGGCGCGGCGGCGGGCGGCTCCTTGCGCGGCCTCGCGGTGGGCGGCATCGGCGTGGGCGCCGGCGGGAGGGTGAGCGGGATCGCCATCGGTGGCATCGGCGTGGGCGCGGGCGAGCGGGTGAGCGGCCTCGCGATCGGAGGCATCGGCGTGGGTGCAGGCAGCACGCTGCACGGCATCGGCATCGGAGGGATCGGTGTGGGCGCACCGATGCTCGAGGGCGGCGCGCTCGCCCCCATCGTCGGCGGGGAGGAGGTGCGCGGCGTGGTGATCGCGCCGGTGCTCTTCCGCACCTCCGACGGCGGATCGCTCACCGGCGCCTCGCTCTCCGCGGCGAACGTGGTGCGCGGACACCAGCACGGCCTCACGATCGGCGTGGTGAACTTCGCGCACTCGCTGAATGGCGTGCAGCTCGGTGTGGTCAACATCGTCACCGGGAACCCGTCGGCGCGGCGCGTGCTGCCTGTGATCAATTGGGGTGGGGAGCGCTGACTCCAGCGCTTGTGCCGCGTCGAACGTTCTTGCCAGCATGGGGGATGCGTCGCCGCACGTGCCGCCCATCAGGCCGCCACCTTCCGTCCCTGAGGTTCCCATGCGCACGCTCATCCGTGCCCTCGCCGCTCTCGCTCTCGCCGTGCCGTCATTCGCCGGCGCACAGGGCACGCCCGTCGCCGCCAACGAGTGGGAGGTGCCGTGGGGCGCGGAGGGGCGGCCGCGCGATCCCTTCGTTTCGCCGGATGGCAGCGTGTTCTTCGTCGGCCAGGCGGGGAACTACATCGCGCAGCTCGACCCGCGCACCGGCAAGTTCACGCGCTACGAGGTGGACCCGGGCACCAACCCGCACAACCTGATCGTCGCGCCGGACGGCATGGTGTGGTACTCGGGAAACCGGAACGGGATGATTGGCCGGCTCGACCCGAAGACGCGCGAGCTCACACGCTACCCGATGCCCGACCCATCGGTGCGCGACCCGCACACGCTCGTGTTCGACAAGCAGGGCGACATCTGGTTCACCGCGCAGCAGTCGAACGCGGTCGGCCACCTGGACGTGAAGACGGGGAAGATCCGCCTGGTGAAGACGGGCGAGAACACGCGGCCCTACGGGATCGTGATCAACTCGAGGGGGATCCCGTGGTTCAATCTCTTCGGCACGGACAAGATCGCGACCATCGACCCGGCCACCATGGTGATCAAGACGTACGACCTGCCGAACGACCGCGCGCGCGGCCGCCGCATCGCGCTCACGAGCGATGACGTGGTCTGGTACGTGGACTACACGCGGGGATTCCTCGGCCGGCTCGACCCGAAGGACGGCGTGATCACGGAGGTCCCGATGCCCGGCGGCGGCGCTTCGTTGCCCTACGGCATGGCGACCGACGACAAGGACCGGATCTGGTTCGCCGAGACGGGGACGCAGCCCAACCGGCTGATCGGCTACGACCCGAAGACGAAACAGTTCTTCGGTGCGACGTCGATCGGCAAGGTGGCGCCGAACACCATCCGGCACATGTACTTCGACGCGAAGACGGGGCTGCTCTGGTTCGGCACGGACCAGGGGACGATCGGGCGGGCGGAGGTGTCGAAGGCGCGGGTGGCCATGTAAGTGGGAGGTGGGAGGTGGGAGGCGTGGGGAACACAAACCGGGGGTGGGGACACAGACCCACTCCCGCCTTGCTTCTTCTCACACCTCCCACCCGCCGTTCACGGCCACAACCACCCGAAGATCCCGGCCAGCACCAGCGCGGTGAGCATCGAGTCGAATGCCTGCAGGAGCAGGCTCGACCAGGGGCGCGCGAACCAGATCGACTCGGGGATGCTGCCGAACGCGTAGGCCATGAAGCCCATGGACCCGGTCACGCGGAAGACCTGCAGGTACTCGGTGCCGGCGGGGAGCGTATGCCACGCGATGTACGCGATGAAGGCGGCCACGAAGACGTTGAAGAGGAAGCTCTTCGCCATCATCGGCCCCATCTGCGGCACGCCGCCCGGCGCGACGGTGATGAATGTGATCGGGCCGCGCATCATCTTCGCCTTCCCTTCGGCGCTGCCGCTCTCGCCGAAGTCGGCCATGTGCGGAGTGGAGTAGAGGCCCGGGCCCGGGTTACCGGCGCGGATCGCGTCCATCACGGCATCCTCGCTGGCGAGCTTGCCGAACTCCTTCTTGTGGTGCGGGAACACGGTCCAGGCGAGGGCCGAGACGACGAACGTCGCGAGTCCGGCCACGAGGATGGGAACCCACAGGTCCACGAGGAACTGCATGCAGCCTCCGGGGCTTGAAAGGGGGCCCGCCGGATAGCGGCGGGCGGAATTGACGCGTCCAGATGCCCTAGAGAGTCTGGCTGGCGGCCCGTTCGCGCAATATCCTATGCCGGATGCGATTCGAGGTCGTGAACCCGTCCGAGGCCCTGCTCCGCGAGATCCGGGTCTCGCAGGCCGTCGCGCGCGTGCAGCAGCTTCCCACGGTCTTCGTGGCGAATCCTCTGCTGGCGGTGTTCATCGCCGTGCTCTACTGGGACCACGTGTTCCGCACGCTGCTGGTGGTGTTCGTCGCGGCGATGGTGGTGCTCTGGACGCCGGCCGCGCTCAGCTGGCGGCGCCTGAAGGACCGGCCGCGGCCCGCGAAGGTGAGTGCGCTCAACGAGCGGCGGGCCGTGATCTTCTCCGGCGTGGTGGGGCTCCTGTGGGCAGTGGCGGCGTTCATCCTGTTCCCCGCGGGGGGGCCGGAGGAACGGGCGGCGCTCGTGATCCTCCTCGCGGGGCTGTGCGCGGGAGCGGTCTCGTTCTTCTCGTCGTCGCCGGTGGCCTCGATGGCATTCTACATGCCGTTCATGCTCACCCTCCTCGGGCAGGCGGTGACCTTCATGGCGCCGCGCTCGCCCGTGCTGCCGGCGGCGATAGCCGTCTTCATCGCCAGCGCACTGCTCTTCACCCAGACGAGCTGGCAGCAGTTCGTCGAGAACGTGCGGATCCTGGTGGACCGCGACCGCCTGCTGCAGGAAGCGCAGCGGAGCGGCGTGCAGCTGGAACTGATGCTCTCGCGGATGTCCGACCTGGCGATGGTGGACGAGTTGACGGGCCTCAAGAACCGGCGATCGTTCTTCGACGACATCGAATCGGTGATCGCCGGCAGCCGGCGCCGCGGGAAGCCCGTGGCGATCGCCCTGCTCGACCTCGACCACTTCAAGGACGTGAACGACACACACGGCCATGCCATCGGCGACGACGTGCTGCGTGAGGTCGCGCGGCGGATCGAGGAGACGCTGCGTCAGGAGCAGATCGTGGGCCGGATCGGCGGCGAGGAGTTCGTGGTGCTCCTGCCGGACACGAGCCCACAGCAGGCGCTCATCGCAGTGGAGCGCGTGCGGAAGGCGATCGGCGACACCCCGGTGACGGCGGCGAGCGGGGCGAAGGTCCACGTGACGGTGAGCGGCGGTATCGCTCCGCTGCCCGACGGGATGACGGTGGCGCTGGCGATGCAACAGGCCGACAAGGCGATGTACCGCGCGAAGGCGCTGGGGCGGAATCGCGTGGAGGTGTTCGGCGCGGTCGAGGACGCCATCACGCTTCGCTAGGGCCGCTGATCCGAAAGGTGCCCGACGGGGAATCGGCAAGCCGGGGTACACAAATGTTTACATCGCGTTCCTCACCTCGCTTCGCTCCGCGCGCGACGCCCGCTCTCCCGGCGTCACGCGCGGTTTTCGTTGACGCACCCTCATTCCCGACTAGATTGCTTTAGAATCACTTACATAGGCGAATCAAGGTCCGAATGAGCTCATCGATCGAATCACTGGTCAACAAGGAG
>JAOUHR010000501.1 GCA_029884515.1 Gemmatimonadota bacterium | reverse complement strand
GTCCTGCAAAATAGCCAGAGAGGCGACGGCGACCACAGGACCTGCGTCACAGACGGCGCGTGGTCCCCGTCCGGTACGGCTAGTACCCCACGAGCGGCCCAAGGCGGAACAACGCCCGCGCGTCGAGCCGTAGCGCGGGCGGCTCGGTGCCCGGGACGAAATACTCCAGGTAGCGGCGCTCCGGCGGCGTGTCCCCGTCCGCGAGGAGCCCCGTCAGGTGGTCGAGCTCGGCCGAGACGAGCGAACGCGGCGGCATCCAGCCTTCGGCCCGGAGCCCGCCCCACTGGGCGAGCATCTGCCCGAAGATCGGCGCGGCGAGCGAACCGCCCGTCGCCCCCGGCGTGATCGTCCGCGGCCGGTCGAACCCGAGCCACACACCCGCCACGAGGTTCGGCGTCATGCCGACGAACCAGACGTCCGAGTTGTCGTTGGTCGTCCCCGTCTTCCCCGCCACCGGCACCTCCGCGGGTACATAGCGACGCACCGCCGCACCGGTTCCAGCGTCGACCGCCTCGCGCATCATCTGGAGCGCCACGAACGCGACGCCGCTGTCCATCGCCGCTGGAAGCATGCGGACTCCCGGCGCCGCGATCGCGCGCCCGGCCGGATCCTCCACGCGCAGGATCACGCGCGGCTGCACCGCCGCACCCAGGTTGGCGAAGGCGGTGAACGCGGCCACGAGGTCGATCGGACGCACCGCCGACGCGCCGATCGCGCTCGCCGGATAGGGCGCGATCGGCGCCGTGAGCCCCATCCGGCGCGCGAGCGCGATCACCGAGTCGGCACCGACACGCTCCCAGAGCTTCACCGCGACCGGGTTGCGCGACTTGGCCAACGCCTCGCGCATCGTGAGCGGCCCGAGGAACTCGCCATCCGCGTTCTGTGGGCGGTAGACCTGCGTGCCGAAGACGAGCTCCAGTGGCTCGTCCACCACGATCGTGTTCGCCGGCAGCGAGTCGAGGAGCGCCGACGCGTACACGATCGGCTTGAACGTCGAGCCCGGCTGGCGCACGGCGTTCACCGCGCGATTGAACGGCGACTCCGCGTAGCTCCTCCCGCCCACGAGGGCGCGCACGTCGCCGCTCGAGGGCTCGATGGCCACCACGGCGCCCTGCAGGTAGTCGGTCGAGCCCTTGGGCTTGGACGCCAGCTTCTGGTTCGGGTAGCCGGGCCGCGCCTCAACCGCCACGGTGCCCTCGAGGAGCGCGCGTTCGGCGGCGCGCTGCAGTCCCGGCTCGAGCGTGGTCACGATCCGGTATCCGCCGTCGCCCACGGGGATGCCGTCACGCTCGGCGCGCGACCGCACGAGGTCCACGAAGTAGGGCGCGGCCACGGACATGCCGAGCGCGGGGTCGGTGCGCAACGGATCGGCGCGCGCAGCGTCCGCCTGCGCGGCCGTGATGAAGCCCTGCTCCGCCATCAGCCCGAGGATGGCGTCGCGCCGGTTCTTGTTGCGCTCCGGATACCTCACCGGATCGTAGATCGCCGGCCCCTTGGGCATCGCCGCGAGCGACGCCGCCTCGGCGATGGTCAACCGCGCGGCCGGCTTGCCGAAGTAGTGGCGCGACGCCGCCTCGATGCCGAAGTAGCCGCGCCCGAAACTGATCTGGTTGAGATACGCCTCGAGGATCTGGGCCTTGGTGTAGTGCTTCTCCATCTCCCGCGCCGCCGACTGCTCGCGCAGCTTGCGCGAGATCGATCGGTCGGTGCGGTCGACGATGTCGGGGTGCATGTTGCCGACGAGCTGCTGCGTGATCGTGCTCGCGCCGCGGCTCCCGCCGAGGAGGTTGTCCTTGATGGCCGAGGCGATGCCGACGACGTCCACGCCGTCGTGCTGCCAGAATCGGCGGTCCTCCACCGCGATGAAGGCCTGCGAGACGTAGTTCGGCAGGCTCGCGATGGCGACGTTCGTGCGCCACTCCCGCCCGATCTCGCCGATCAGGGAGCCGTCGCGCGCGAGCACGAGGCTCGACTGCGCCGGACGCACGATCCGCCACGGTTCCGGCTGCTGTGCCACGAGCGGCGACGCCGCGGCCGCGGCGAGGGCGAGGAGGAGGTGGTGGCGCGAGCGCATCAGGAGGGATTCTACACCGTGCCGCCGGGGGAGATGCAGGCACACCCGTACCGCCGGGAAGCCCGACACACCACCTTTCGAGCGTGACCTTCACGCTCGCTATCCCCCAGTTCCGCCCGCGCAAGGGCGACCTCCAGTGGAACCTGGAGCGCATCG
>JAOUHR010000502.1 GCA_029884515.1 Gemmatimonadota bacterium | reverse complement strand
CGCCGTGCGCGACGTGGCCCCGTTCCGGCCGTTCTTCGGCAGGCTGATGAGCCGATTCCCGACGGCGACGAGCGACACCACGCCGGGTGGCACGCCGTTGACCGGAATGCCGACCGTCAGCAGCTGATCGGGCCGAGCGCCCGGGCGCGCGCGATTCGCGATGCGCCCAGCGCGATCGTGCCGCGACTCAGGCCAGCACGCGCCCGAAGACCTGCACCGCCTGCTTCATCTCGGCCAGCGTGCCGATCGAGATGCGGGTGTGTTGCGTGAGCGGCGGGAACACCCGGCCGATCAGCACGCCCTGCGCCGCGCAATCGTCCTTGAACTTCGCCGAGTCGCGCTTGATGTGCGCGAGGATGAAGTTCGTCTGTGAGGGCACCACCGCGTAGCCGGCCTTCGTGAACCAATCGATCGTGAAGGTCCGGGCCTCGAGGTTGGCCGCGTGCTCGCGCGTCACCTGCATCGGGTCCGCGAGCGCTGCGACGCCAGCGGCCTGCGTGAGCCCACCGATCGCGCTGTCGAGGCGCAGCCGTTCCATGCGCGTGAGCGTCGCCGGCGCGCCGAAGGCGTAGCCGAGCCGCATGCCGGCCAGGCCGTAGATCTTGGAGAAGGTACGTGAGACCACGACCCGAGGATGCCGCGACACCATCGGGATCGAGGTGCCGTACGACGGGTCCGCGACGAACTCGTGATAGGCCTCGTCGATGAGGACGATCACCTCGGGGTCGGCCTGCAGCGCGGCCTCCACGAACGCCGTGACGGCCGCCTTCCCGTGCACGTGGCCCGTGGGATTGTTCGGGTTGCAGAGGAAGACGAGTCCGGCGCCCTTCACCTGCGCGAGCATCGCCTTGAGATCGAGGGCGAGATTGCCGTCCACGGGCACCTCGCGCACCGGGAGGCCGAGCACTTCGGCGTACTTGGCCGGCGTCTCGAAGGTTGGTTTCGCCGCGACGAGGTGGCGGGTCGGCGTGCAGAACGCCTGCACGGCGAGCCGCAGGATCTCGCCCGAGCCGCAGCCCAGCATCACCTGGTCGGCGGCGACGCCGTTCGCCTTCGCGATCGCGTCCCGCACCTCCTGCTCGCCCTTGGACGGATAGAGAGAGGCGCGGCGGAAGGACTGTTCGATGGCCCTGACCGCGGCCGGGGCGGGGCCGTGCGGGTTCTCGTTGGAGTCGAGCTTGATGGGGACGCCGTCGCGCCACGTCGCGGTGACCGCCTCGTCCGTGCCGAAGGTGCCGGCCTCGAGGCCGCGGGCGTTCAGCCAGGCGGGGAGGGTGAGGGCGCCGGCGCTGCCGACGCCGAAGGTGCGGACGAAGGTGCGGCGGGAGAGGGACATGCAGGGCTCCGGTGGACGTTCACGAAAAAGTACCGCAGAAGAGTGGCGGCCGTTAGGGCGGGAATGCGGGCTGCGGCGTCACCGGAACAGCGCCGGCAGGTCGCGAACGAGGACGTACCCGCCAGCGCCCGCCATCGCCGCCGCCACCACGATCCCCATCGCCGTCAGCGCTCGCGGATGACGATACCCGCCCACCACGCTCTTTCGCTGCGCCGCGACAAGCATCGTGCCGAGCGCGATCGGGAGGATCAGGCCGTTCAGCGACCCCACGAGGATGAGCGTCCGCACCGGCTGTCCGATGAGGACGAAGATCGCCGTGGAGAGCGCGATGAACACGATCACCACGCGGGTCCACCGCACGTCGACCGCCGCATGGAGTCCGCGCAGGAACGAGACCGACGTGTATGCCGCTCCCACGACCGACGTGATCGCCGCGCTCCACATCACCACACCGAAGATCTTGTAGCCGACCTCGCCCGTCGCGTGGCGGAAGACCGAGGCGGGGGGGTTCGCCGGGTCGAGTGCGAGGCCCCTGTGCACGACGCCGAGGGCGGCGACGAACAGGACGACCCGCATGAGCGACGCGATCCCCATGGCCCAGATCGCGGACTTGGTGACCTCACCCACGGACTCGGGACCCTGCACGCCAGCGTCGACGAGGCGGTGCGCTCCGGCGAACGTGATGTAGCCACCCACGGTGCCGCCGACGATCGTGACGATCGCGAAGAGGTCGATCCGGGTGGGCGTGAAGGTGCGTTCCACGGCCTCGCCGAGTGGCGCGCCGGACACAGCCGCCACGTACCAGGTGAGCGCCACGAGCACGAGGCCGAGCACGAGGGCGAACCGGTCCATCGCGCGGCCCGCCTCCTTGAACAGGAAGATGGCGATCGCGAC
>JAOUHR010000097.1 GCA_029884515.1 Gemmatimonadota bacterium | reverse complement strand
GTCTTGACCGCGCTCTCCACCTCGGAGTTGCCGAGCTTGGTCTTGGTCTGCCCCTCGAACTGCGGCTCGCGGACCTTCACCGAGAGCACCGCCGTGAGCCCTTCGCGCACGTCGTCGCCGGAGAGCTTCACCTCCTTGTCCTTCTTGGCGAACGACGACTTGTCGAGGTGCTTGTTGATCACGCTGGTGAGCGCGGACTTGAGGCCCGTGAGGTGGGCGCCGCCCTCGTGCGTGTTGATGTTGTTCACGAACGAGAACACGTTCTCGTTGTAGCCGTCGTTGTACTGGAGCGCGAGCTCGATCCCGATGTCGTCCTTCTCGCCGTCGAGGTAGAGCACCTCGGGATGGAGCGGCTTCTGCTTGGCGTTCAGGAACTGCACGAACTCCTTGAGTCCGCCCTTCGCGTGGAAGGTCTCCTCCTTCTCCTTCCCCTCGCGCTCGTCGCGCAGGACGATCGTCACGCCCTTGTTGAGGAACGAGAGCTCGCGGAGCCGGGTGGCGAGCGTGACGTAGTCGTACTCGAGCTCGGTGAAGATCTGCGGGTCGGGCTTGAACCAGACCTTCGTGCCGGTGTCCTTCGCCTTCACCGGCCCGACGACCTTGAGCTTCGTCGTGGTGTCGCCGCGGACGAAGTCCATGTAGTGCTCCTTCGAGTCGCGACGCACCCACACCTTGAGGCTCTCGGCGAGTGCGTTCACCACCGAGACGCCGACGCCGTGGAGTCCACCGGAGACCTTGTAGGAACTCTTGTCGAACTTGCCGCCGGCGTGCAGCACCGTGAGCGCGACCTCGATGCCGGGGATCCCCTCGGTCGGGTGGATGTCCACCGGGATGCCGCGCCCGTTGTCCTCGACCGTGATCGAGTTGTCGGCGTGGATGCTGACGTTGACCGAATCACAGTAGCCGGCGAGCGCCTCGTCGATCGAGTTGTCGACGACCTCGTAGACGAGGTGGTGGAGGCCGCGATGCGACGTCGAGCCGATGTACATCCCGGGGCGCTTCCGCACCGCCTCGAGTCCCTTGAGTACCTGGATCCCAGCGGAGTCGTAGTGGGAGTCAGCGGCTTCGTTCGTCTTGGCCATGTTCTGGGCTGAGGAGGGCTCTCGCGGGGCGCGAAGAAATGCCGAATGCGCGGCGTGGATCAGACAGCGAAAAGTAACCCGCGGCGAGGGTGAAAGCAACGCGATTCTCCCTCTGTAAACACCCCCCCGGCAACCGGTTAGCGCGACCCGCCGCGCGACCGTCAGCGCTGCAGTTCCCAGCGGATGCGTTTCACGGGATTCTTCGGCCCCGCGGCGTTGATCCGCGAGACCAGCGTGCGCTCCATCAGCGCGAGCTCGGTCATCCATCCGTGCGTGCGCACGCCGACCACCAGGGTGCCGTCCTCCGCCACCAGCCGGGGCTCGGTGACCGCGGCGATCTGCGTGCCGACGAGGCCGGCCCACGCCTCGAGCACCCAGGCGCGCGCGACGTCGTCGTCGAGGCCGCGCGCCTTGAGCACCTCGGCGAGGGCCTCGCCGATCGCCCGCGGCCGCCCTTCGCCGGGCCCGCCGGTGCGCCTCACGCACCCCTCATGCGGCCGGCTCCGCGGTGAACACGCCGTCGCGCACGCGCCAACGCTCCAGCCGCGTGTACTGCGCCGGGATCTCATCCGCGCGCGGCACGCAGAGCACGCACTGGCCCGTGCCGATCGCGTCGAGGAGCGCGAGGATCCGCGCCGTGCGGCGCCGGTCGAGCTCGGCGAAGGGGTCGTCGAGGAGGAGGATCGGCGCCACCCCCGTCGCGTCGCGGTGCGTGGTGGCCTCGAGCAGGCGCAACACGATGGCGGCCGTGCGCTGCTGTCCCGCCGACCCGATGGTGCGGAGGTCGTGCCCGTCGATCGTGAGCGCGAGGTCGTCGCGGTGCGGGCCCGCGTGGGTGACGAGGCGGCGCACGTCGTGCGCGCGCTGGCGCTCGAGCTGGGCGCGGAGCGCGGCCCGCGGGTCGTCGGCCGCGCCGGCGTCGGCGAGGGCCGCCTCGTAGCGCAGGCGCGCCGCGCCGCGCTCGCCGATGGCCGCGCAGTGGTGCGCGAACCCCTCGTGGCGCTCCTCCACCCACGCCCGGCGGTGCGTGACGAGCGTGGCGCCGTGCTCGGCGAGCGCCGGTTCCCACACCGCCACGCTCGCGAGGTCGCCGCCGCCGCGGCTCACCTCGCGCATCGCGGCGTTCCGGCGCTGGAGCGCCCCGCGATAGTGCCGGAGCGCGTGGAGGTAGGCGGGCGAGGTGAGCGCGAGCGTGATGTCCAGATACCGCCGCCGCTCCGCCGGCGCTCCGGCGACGAGGTCCACGTCGCGCGGCGAGAACGAGACGGAGGGCACGGTGTCGAGCGCGTCGGTGAGCCGCTCGGGCTCGCCGCCGTCGAGCGTCACCTTCTTGCGGCCCTGCCGATCCACGCCCGCGGTCGCGCGGTGCGCGCGCGTGCCCGTGCCGCGCGCCTCGAGGTGGAACGCCGGCGCGCCGAACCGGATCAGGTCGCGGTCGCGCGCGCCGCGCTGGGAGCGCAGCAGCCGGAAGTAGGCGATCGCCTCGATGAGGTTGGTCTTCCCGTGCCCATTCTCGCCGACGATCGCGACGCCCTCGGCAGGGAAGGCGAGATCGGCCGACGCGATGTTGCGGAAGTCGCGCACGATGAGCGCGTCGAGCCGTGCCGCGGGGCGCGCGGCGACCGGGTCCGGCGCGCGCCCCGCCGCCGTCACTCAGGCCCCGCGGAACTCGGGAGTGCGCTTCTCGAGGAAGGCGCGGGTACCCTCGCGCATGTCGGCGGTGCGGCCCACCGCGCCGAACTCCTTCGACTCGAGGGCGAGGGCATCGTCGAGCGAGAGGTCCGCTCCCACCGTCACGGCCCTGATGGCGTGGGCGAGCGCGAGGGGGCCGTTCCTGATCGCCTCCATCGCGATCGCGCGCGCGGCGTCGAGCAGCGCGTCCGGCGCGTGCACGCTGTTCGCGAGCCCCATCGCCGCCGCGGCGGTGCCGTCCACCATCTCGCCGGTGAAGATCATCTGCAGCGCGCGGCCCATGCCCACGAGCCGCGGCAGGCGCTGCGTGCCACCGTAGCCCGGGATGAGCCCGAGCCTGGTCTCCGGGAGCCCGAACTTGGCGTGCGTGCTGGCGACGCGCAGGTGGCAGGCCAGCGAGAGCTCGCAGCCGCCGCCGAGCGCGAAGCCGTTGACCGCGGCGATCACGGGCTTCGGGCAGCGCTCGATGCGCGTGAACACGGCGGAACCGAACGCCGACGTCGCCTCGAGGCCGGCGGGCGTGGCGGCGGCCGTGGCGACCTCGGCGATGTCCGCGCCCGCGACGAAGGCGCGGCCCGCGCCGGTGAGGATGATCGCGCCCACCTGCGCGTGCGCCGCGAGCGCGGTGAACATGCGGTCGAGCTCGCCGATCACCGCGGCGTTCAGCGCGTTCAGCTTGTCGGGCCGGTTGATCGTGACGGTCGCGATCCGGTCCGCGACGTCCAGCAGCAGGAATTCGTAGGGCGCGGTCATGGCGAAGGGCGCGGAGGTCGGCTGGAGCGTGACCCTCCCAATCTATACGTTTGGCGCATGGAGCAGATCGAACCGCCGGTGCGCGCGGTCGGGTGGTCGCCGGCGGGGACGCTGCGCATCCTCGACCAGCGTCTGCTGCCCGGACGCGAACTGGAGCGCGACCTCGGCACGATCGACGAGGTCGCGGACGCGATCCGCACGCTCGCGGTGCGCGGCGCGCCGGCGATCGGCGTCGCGGCGGCGATCGCGCTGGCGAGCGCGCTCCCCGAGGTCACGCGCCACGCGGTGGAGGCCGCTGCCGCGCTGCTCCGCGCGACACGGCCCACGGCGGTGAACCTCGGCTGGGCGATCGACCGGATGCTCGCCGTCGCGCGCGCCCTGCCGCCGGCCCCCTCGCTCGACGCGGCGCTGCGCGCCGAGGCGGAGCGGATCCGCGCCGAGGACGAGGCGATGTGCCGCCGCATCGGCGAGCACGGCCAGGAGTGGATGCGCGACGGCGTGCGCGTCCTCACCCACTGCAATGCCGGCGCGCTCGCGACCGCCGGGATCGGCACCGCGCTCGCGCCGCTCTACGTGGCGCACGCGCGTGGCCGTCGCGTGGAGGTCCTCGCGGACGAGACGCGGCCCCTGTTGCAGGGGGCGCGCCTCACCGCGTGGGAGCTGCAGCGCGCCGGGATCCCCGTGACCGTGCTGACGGACGGCATGGCGGCGAGCCTGATGGCGGCGGGCCGCGTGGACCTCGTGCTCGTCGGCGCGGACCGCATCGCGGCCAACGGCGACGTGGCGAACAAGATCGGGAGCTACGGCCTCGCGGTGCTGGCGAGGCACCACGGCATCCCGTTCGTCGTCGCCGCGCCCTGGAGCACGGTGGACCTCGCGACCGCGACGGGCGCGGCGATCGAGATCGAGCAGCGCGGCGCCGACGAGGTCGCCCTGGTCGGCGACCGGCGCGTGGTCGCCGCGGGCGTCGCGATCCACAACCCCGCATTCGACGTCACGCCGCACGCGCTCGTCTCCGCGATCGTGACCGACCGCGGCGTGCTGCGCGCGCCCTTCCCGTTCGTCGCGAACGTGTCGCTCGTCCCGCCCCCCATCTGAGGATCCCATGCGCCACGTGCTCGCCCTCGACCAAGGGACCACCAGTTCGCGCGCGCTCGTCGTCGCGGCGGACGGGCGCGTGGTGGGGCGCGGATCGCGCGAGCTCGCGCAGTTCTTCCCGCAGCCGGGCTGGGTGGAGCACGACGCCGAGGAGATCTTCGCCGGCACGGTGGCCGCGGCGCGCGAGGCGATCGCGCAGGCCGGCGTGACGCCGGAGGCGATCGGGATCACCAACCAGCGCGAGACGATCGTGCTCTGGGACCGCGCGACAGGGCGGCCGCTCGACCGCGCGCTCGTCTGGCAGGACCGCCGCACCGCCGAGCGCTGCGCCGCGCTGCGCGCGGCCGGCCAGGCCGAGGCGATCCATCGGGCCACGGGGCTCGTGCCCGATCCCTACTTCTCCGCCACCAAGCTCGAGTGGCTGCTGCAGCACAGGGCCCGCGGGAGCGGCGTGCCGATGGAACGGCTCGCCGCCGGCACCATCGACAGTTGGCTCATCTGGAAGCTCACGAACGGCGCCGTGCACGCGACCGACCCCACGAACGCGTCGCGCACGATGCTCTACGACATCGACGCGATGGCGTGGAGCGAGCCGCTCCTCGCGCTCTTCGACGTGCCGCGCGCACTCCTGCCCGAGGTGCGTCCGTCGTCGGGCGCGTTCGGCACGAGCGCGGCAGAGCACCTCGGCCTCGCGCTCCCGATCCGCGGCGTCGCGGGCGACCAGCAGGCGGCGCTCTTCGGCCAGGGCTGCTGGCGCTCGGGCGAGAGCAAGAACACCTACGGCACGGGCGCCTTCCTCCTGCTCAACACGGGGACGCAGCGGCCCACCGGCGGGCAGGGGATCCTCACGACGATCGCCTGCGATGCGCGAGGTGCGCCGGTGTACGCGCTCGAGGCGAGCATCTTCGTGGCCGGCGCGGCGGTGCAGTGGCTGCGCGACGGCCTCGGCCTGCTCGCGCACGCGCCGGAGAGCGAGGGCATGGCGCGTGCGCTCGCCAGCAACGAGGGGGTCTACTTCGTGCCGGCGCTCACCGGCCTCGGTGCGCCGGCGTGGGAGCCCGACGCGCGCGGCACGATCGTGGGCCTCACGCGCGGCTCCACCCGGGAGCACCTCGTGCGCGCGGCGCTCGAGGCGATGGCGTACGGCACCGCCGACGTGCTGGAGGCGATGCGCGGGGCGAGCGGCGCGCCGCTCGACGTGCTCCGCGTGGACGGCGGCGCGACGTTCAACGACTGGCTGATGCAGTTCCAGGCCGACGTGCTCGGCGTGCCCGTCGAACGGCCCGACGTGATCGAGACGACGGCACTCGGCGCGGCGGGGTTGGCGGGGATCGCCGCGGGCGTCTGGCCCGACGCGGCGGCGTTCCTCGCCTCGCGCACCTACCAGCGCTTCACGCCCACCTCCGGCGTGAACGTCGCGCGGCAGGGCCTCGGCGGCTGGAGGCGCGCGGTGCGCGCGGCCGTCTCGTGGGCGCGGGACAAGGACGGCGAGTGAGGTTCGCCCTCGCGTTCGTGCTCTCGGGATTCCCGTTCGGCGGCCCGCCGCGGCCCTCGCCGTCGGACCCCTGGTTCGGCGCCGACAAGGCGAAGCACTTCGTCGCCTCGGTCGTGATCCAGAGCGCGGGCCACTCCGTGCTGCGCGCCAACGGCCATGCGTACCGCGACGCGGCGTGGAAGGCGGGGGCGATCACGCTCGGTGTGGGCGTGGGGAAGGAACTCTGGGACCGGCGGAGCGGGCGCGACTTCTCACTGCGTGACCTCGCCGCCGATGCGGCGGGTGGCGGGACGGGCGCGGTGCTGATGCGCCAGTTCGCGCCGTGATCCTCGTCGGCGAGCTCTCCCTGTGGCTCGCGCTCCTGATGTGCGTGTGGTCCCTCACGCTCTCCCTCACGGGCGGCCACCTGCGGCGCGGCGACCTCGTGGTGTCGGGCGTGCGCGGGCTCCACGCCGCTGCCGGTCTCGTCGTGCTCGCGGCGCTCGGCCTCTGGACGGCGCTCCTCGGCGACGACTACTCGGTGGGCTACGTGGTGTCGGTCACGCGCGCGAACCTTCCCGCGCCGTTCAAGTTCTCGGCCTTCTGGGCCGGCCGGGCCGGGGCGATGCTCCTCTGGAGCCTCGCCCTCGCGGTGTGCGCCACGATCGTCACGTGGCACCGGCGGGGCCGCGATCGCGCATCGATGCCGTGGGTCACGGGCACGAGCGCGCTGGTGCTCCTGCTCTTCCTCCTGGCGACGGTGCTGCCCGCGAGTCCCTTCGCGCCGGTCGAGTGGGCGCCCGGGGAGGGTCAGGGCCTCGACCCGCGGTGGCGGCACTTCGCGACCGCGCTCCATCCGCTGCTGCTCACGGTGGGTTACGCGCTGTCCGCGATCCCGTTCGCGTTCGTGGTCGGCGAGACCTTCTCGCGCCGCGCCAGTGCCGGGCGGACCGGCGCGGCGAGGCCGTGGGCCGAGGTGTGCTGGA
>JAOUHR010000096.1 GCA_029884515.1 Gemmatimonadota bacterium | reverse complement strand
TTCTCGAGGCCGTTCCCGACGCGGAGCTTCTTCGCACGCGCCGTGATCCGCTCGGCGAACTCATCGGCCACCGTCTGGTGCACGATGAAGCGCTGCGGCGAGACGCACACCTGTCCGTTGTTGCGGAACTTGCTCGCGACCGCGCCTGCCGCGACCGTCTCCACGTTCACGTCGGGGAGGATGAGCACCGGCGCGTTCCCGCCCAGCTCGAGGGAGAGCCGCGTCACGGTGCGCGAGGCGCCGTCCATCAGGAGCTTCCCGACCCGCACGCTGCCGGTGAAGCTGATCTTGCGGCACGCGGGATGGTCGAGCATCTCCTGGCCCATCGACTCCGGGTCGCCATTCACGAGGTTGAACACCCCGGGCGGGATGCCGGCGTCCACGAGGGCGTTCGCGATGTGCATCGCGGTGAGCGGGGTGAACTCCGAGGGGCGGCCCACCACCGTGCATCCGGCGGCGAGCGCGGCGGCCCACGCCCGCGACGGGTTGTACGCGGGGAAGTTCCACGCCGTGATCACGCCCACCACGCCGAGTGGCTGCCGGAGCACGGTCATCCGCTTGTTGGCGGTCCGCGAGGGGATGGTACGTCCGTAGGCGCGCTTCCCCTCCTCGGCGAACCACTCGAAGAGATCCGCGGCGACGAGGCACTCGCCCTTCCCTTGCGGGAAGGGCTTGCCGCTCTCCATCACGGTGGTGCGTCCGATCGCATCGGCGCGCTCGCGCAGCAGCTGCGCGGTGCGCTGCAGGATCGCGCCGCGCTCGTACGGCGTCGCACGCGCCCACACGGGGAAGGCGCGCGCGGCCGCCTCGATCGCGGCGCGGCAGTCCGCGCGCGCGCCGAACGGCACGCTGCGGATGGTCTCCTCGGTCGCTGGGTTCATCACGTCCCACCGGCCGCCGTCCACCGCGTCGGTCCACGCGCCGTCGATGAGTTGCTGGAAGTGCTCGCTCACGTGGTCATCTCTCGTATGCGAGGCGGCCCGCGACCCAGGTCTGGTCGACCGTGATGGTCGCGAGCGCCGCCGTCTCCGTGGTGAGCGGGTCGCCGGAGAGGACCGCGAAGTCGGCCCGCTTGCCCGCCGTGATGCTGCCGCGCTGCGCGTCCTCGCCGCAGGCGATCGCGCCACCCATCGTGTACGCGTAGAGCGCTTCGGCCGCGGTGATCGACTGGCCGGGCGCGATGGCCACGCCCTCGTCGTCCAATCGGTCCACCGCGGACTGGATGCCGCGGAAGATGCCGTCGTCCTCGACCACCGGCGCATCCGAGGAGAGCGCCACCGTGAGCCCGGCGTCCACCATGTCGCGGATGGGATACGTGCGCGGCAGGAACGAGTCCGGGAGCGCGGCCCGGAAGTTCCGGCCCAACTCGTGGAGGAAGACACTCTGCGGCACCGCGATCACGTCGAGCGCGGCGGCGCGCGCGAGCTGGGCCGCGCTCGGGAGTCCGAGGTGCTCGATGCGGTGGCGCACGCCATTCCGGCCCAGCGCCTCGTACACCTCCAACACTTGGTCGATCGCAACGTCGCCGATGGCATGCGTGGCGATGCGCCATCCCGCCTCCTGTGCCTCGCGAGCGAGTGCGAGCAGCTCCGCGTCCTCGAATCGCAGCACGCCCTCGCCCTTGGTGTGCCGGTACGGTTGGCTGAGCGCCGCTGTAGCGCCGCTCAACCCGCCGTCGGCCAGGAACTTTGCCGTGTCGATGCGCAGCCGGTCTCCCACGGTCGTGCGGCCGAGTGGGACTACACCAACGCCGTCCACCTTGCGGAGCGCCATCACGTTCACGTGGATGGGGAGCGCGCCGCGCGCGTCCATCGCCCGGTAGACCTCGAGGAGGGCGGGGGAGACCCCTGCGTCGCAAGTGCTCGTGATGCCGAGCTCGAGCTGGTGTCGCAGCGCGGCCTCGATCATCGCGGTGTGCTCCGCGGCCGTGGGCGGCGGGAGGTGGGCGTTGACCAGCCCCATCGCCGTCTCGCGCAGGATGCCGGTCGGGTCGCCCGTCGCGTCCCGGTCGACCACGCCACCCGGCGGCGGCTCGGTGCTGCGCGTGATGCCGCACGTGGCGAGGGCGGCGCCGTTCACGGCGTAGATGTGCCCGCAGGTGCGCGTGAGCACGATCGGCCGGTTGTTCGCCACCAGGTCCAGGTCGTGCCGCACCGGGGCGCGGCCCTCCCGCAGGTTCGCCTCGTTGAACCCGCGGCCAAGGAGCCAGGCGCCGGGCGGCAGGCGTGCCGCGGCCCGGCCGAGCAGCTGCGCGAGTTCCGGGATGCTGTGCGCGTGGCGCAGGTCGACCATCGAGGTGAGCAGGTGGCCCATCTTCCAGATGTGTGCGTGCGCGTCGATCAGGCCGGGCACCACGGTCGCGCCGCCGAGGTCCACCCGTGGCGTGTCGCGCGAGCCGAGCCCGCTGATCGCCTTGTCCTCCCCGACGGCGACGATGCGTCCCGCGCCGACGGCGATCGCGGTCGCCTCGGGCGCGGCAAGGTCCTGCGTGCGCACGCGGCCCCGATGCAGGATGAGGTCCACCGCCGCGTCGCGCGCCATGCTTAGCGGGCCACCGCCGGCGCCTGGCGGCCTTGCTCGACGAACCCGATCGCCTCGTCGAGCACGGCAAGTCCCTCGCGCAACTGTGCCTCGGTGATCACGAGCGGCGGCAGGAGCCGGATGCCATTGCTGAACAGCCCGGCGCGCATCGCCAGGACCCCGTGCTGCACGGTGCGCCGGATGACGGCGAGCGTCTCCTCCGGCGCCGGTTCCTTCGTCGCGCGGTCGCGCACGAACTCGGCGAGCATCATCGCGCCCAGCCCGCGCACGTCGCCCACGAGCGGGTGCGTGGCGCGCCAGCCACCGAGCACTTCCCGCATCACCTCGCCGAGATGGCGGACGTGCGCGAGGAACTCCGGGCGCCGCACCATCCCGATCACCTCGATGGCCGCGGCGCAGGCGATCGGGCTCCCGCCGTACGTCCCGCCGATCCCGCCCAGGTGCGCCGAGTCGAGGATCTCGGCGCGGCCGGTCACGGCGCTGATGGGCGTGCCCGCGCCGAGCGATTTCGCCGTGACCACGAGGTCGGGAACGACACCGGCGTGCTCGATCGCGAACAGCTTCCCCGTGCGGGCGAAGCCGCACTGGACCTCGTCGGCGATCATCACGATGCCGTGCCTGTCGCAGAGGGCGCGGATGTGGCGCAGGAAGCGTGGCGGCACGGGGAGGAATCCCCCCTCGCCCTGCACGGGCTCGACGATGATCGCGGCCGTCGCCGAGGGGTCCACCTGTGCGATGAACGCGAGGTCGAGCTGCTGGACGCTCCAATCGAGGTACTGTTCCTCGGTCATCGCGTCTGGCTTGCGATAGAGGTTCGGCATCGGGATCCGCACGATCTCCGGCGCGAATGGCCCGAGCCCCTGCTTGAAGAGTCCGTACTTGCTCGTGAGGCTGAGCGTGAGGAGCGTGCGTCCGTGGTAGGCGCCCTCGAAGCAGACCACCACCGGCCGGCCGGTGAAGCGCCGCGCGAAGTTCACCGCGTTCTCGACGCTCTCCGCTCCGCTGTTCGCGAGCAGGGTCTTCTTGGCGAAGGCGCCGGGCGTGATCTCGTTCAGGAGTTCCGAGAGCCGCACGTACGGCTCATACGTCGCGACGAGCGCCGAGGGGTGGAGGATCCGCTGCGCCTGTTCGGTGATCGCTCGCACGACGGCCGGCGGGCTGTGCCCGACGGCGAGCATCCCGATCCCGCCCACGAGGTCGATGAAGGTGTTGCCGTCCACGTCGTGTACGAGCGCGCCATCGGCGCGGTCCACCACCACGTCGGTCGCCTTGCCGAGGCCGGAGGCGACGGCGCTTGCGCGCCGCGCGAGCATGGCGCGCCCCTTCGGGCCCGGTACCTCGGTCCTGAGCTTGATGCTGCCCATGTCAGCCTCTCCTCGGGGCGGTCGTGCTCTCTGATATCGGCGCTGTGCGCGCGCCCTCCGGCCGCACGGCGCCGGGAACGTCCGTGCCCGCGTCGAGCACGATCAGCACGCTGTAGTCGTCGCAGACCGGGTCGTGCAGGTGGTTCGGGAGGAGCTGGCGCACCTCGAACCCGATCCGCTGCTGCATCGAGATCGTCGGGTCGTTGATCGTCCCATCGCGCAACCCCTCGAAGTACGCCTCCGCCGTCATCTCGTGCTTGCGGGCGCCGTAGCCGCTCATCATCCCTGCGGAGAGCTGGCCCTTCAGGCCGAGCGACCACACGAGCTCCTGCCGCGCGGCGTAGAGCGCGCGGGCCAGCCCGCGGCCCCGGTACGCGGGGATGACGCCGAGGTCGGCGCCGTAGAGCCAGTCGCCGTCCGGTTCGTGCGAGGTGAGCCAGCCGCCCTGGATGATCTCGTCGAACGTGTGGTTCGCGTGGGCGAAGTCGAAGTGGCGGCGGATGGTGCTCGTCGCGCCGACCACGCGGTCGCCGTCGAGGGCGACGAACTGGCCCTCGGGGAAGAGAGTCACGTGCCTTCTGTAGTGTGCTGCGTTGAACCGCTCAGTGGCCTCGAGCGTGGGGAATATCGCGAGCTGCGCCTCCTCGAGGGCGTCCGCGTGCCCGGCCCGGGTGGAGGCGATCACCAGGCCCGACGGTAGTCGGCGCAGGTACGCATGGGTTGCGGAACCAGGGGAGGAGCGAGGCGGGGCTGGCGGCAGAGGCAGTCTGGGGGCGGAGGTGCGAGTAGCGCCGACGTGGCGTCACCCTCCCTCCCATCTTAGGCGCTGGGACGGCAGTCGGATAGGAAACGGATGATTGACAGCCCGCATGGGGCCATTCACGTTCGAGGCGATCCCGAACCGACCGCCGGGGAGGACCGATGCGTCCGCGCCACCTCGTAGTGCCCTCGCTCGTGCTGTGTCTCGCGCCGATCCTTGGCCCGGGCGGGCCCGTTCTCCGCGCACAGGCCGGGGCGGCACCAGAGTTCGGCGATTGGAACATCGGGTACGCGATCCCTTCGGGGTGGCAGCTCGCGCAGCAGCAGGGGCGCGTCCACGGACTGACACCCGTTACGCCAGGTGCCGCCCTGTATGTGGTGCCCGGGCTCTACCGGACCTTCGATGAAGTCGCTGCCGAGCTGCCCAAGGCATTCCAGGCGCTCGGGCTGACCGGCATGCCGACTTCGGCGCCGGCGGCGTCCACCGTGAAGGGACTCCAGGCGATGGGTGCGACCTACGGGGCGCAGGCGCAGAATGGCATGGTGCTGCAGGTGCGGGTGATGGCGGTGCTCACCGCGCACGGATCAGGGATGGTGGTGCTGGGACTGGCGCCGCCGCAGGGGGCGGCCGCCATGAGCTCGGCGGTCGAGCAGGTCGCGCAGAGCATCGAGGTGCGCGGCGCGCCCGTCCCGGATCAGCGGGCCATCGCCGCCCTCCGCGGGAAGTGGATACTCTATGAAGGCAAGGCGACAGGCGTGACCAGCCCGAGCGGCGGGAGTTCGCGCAGCTACGAGGAAACGGTCGAGTTCGACGGCACCGGACGATTCGCCTTCCAGTCGTCGGCATCCGTGAGTGTGACCGCTCCTGGCATGGGCGGCACTGCCGGTGGCGCCAACGCCTCATCCGACCAGGGTTCGTACACTGTCGTCGGATCGACACTGGTGGTCCGGGGCCAGCAGGGGATGTCGTCATACGAGATCCAGATCCTGGGCGACCGGATCATCGCGGACGGGCGGACCTACCTCCGCAGCAACTAGCCGCCGGCCTCGGCCGGGTGCCGTTCGCCAGGTGGCCATCACCCGTCTGGCGCCGCGCACGGAGACGTGACATACTGGTCCACCCTTCGCCGTCGTCGCACCGGGTCGCGACCGACGACGGGCGCGCGGATCGTGGCCGCGCGGGACTGTCCAAACATCTTCGGGGGCGTCATGCGAGTGTCAGTGGTGAGGCGGTCGCTGCTGGTCATGGCAGGCATTCTGTTCCTCGCGGCGACGGCGCGACCAGCCGCCGCCCAATCGGGTTCCGTCGAGGGACGCGTCTCGGACAGCACCGGCGTGATCATCGTCGGCGCCTTCGTCTCGATGGTGCAGGGCGGATTCCAGACCGCCACGTCGAGCCGCGGCCTCTTCTCGTTCGGCGGCGTGCCGGCAGGACGGCAGGTCCTGCGCGTGCGCTCCATCGGCTACGACCCCGAGTCGCTGGTCGTGAACGTCGTGGCCGGTGCGATCACGACGGTGGAGGTGAAGCTCCGGCGCGCCGCCTACCAGTTGGCGCCGGTGCAGACGACGGTCGGCTCGCGCGCGCGGCACACGGCCGCCGAGGAACTCGCCGTGCCCGTGGACGTGTTCACGGCGGAGGAACTGAAGCAGTCCGGGAGCACGGAGACCACGCAGATCCTCTCGAACCTCTCGCCCTCGGTGAACTTCCCGAAGCAGGCGGTGACTGACGCGACCGAGATCGTGCGGCCCTTCACGCTGCGCGGACTCTCACCGGACCACTCGCTGGTGCTCATCAATGGGCAACGGCGGCACACCACCGCGTTGCTCAACGTGTTCTCGAACGGCTCGGCACCCGGCTCAAGCGGGGTGGACCTGAACGCCTTCCCGTCGAGTGCGATCGACCGCATCGAGGTGCTCCGTGACGGTGCCTCCACGCAGTACGGATCCGACGCGATCGCCGGCGTGGTGAACCTGGTGCTCAAGGAGGGCCAGTTCGCCCCGTTCATCAACACCTCCACCGGCCAGTACCGTCCCGGCAAGCCGTATCCGAACGACGGCACCACCAACGACATCAACGGAGGCGTGGGCCTCAAGCTCGGCCGCGGGTCGCTCGCGCTCTTCGGCCAGTACCTCAAGCGCGAGTCGACCAACCGCGCCTGTCCCGACGGCAGCTTCCCCGACCTGAACGGCAACGCGGACTCCGTCGCGAACTGCCAGGTGATCTTCCGGCGCACGAATGTGCCGCAGCCGAACGTGCACTGGGGCGATGGGCTGGAGCGCGACATCCATACGTTCGCGAACCTGCGCGTTCCGCTGAACGCGGCGGGGACGACCGAGCTCTACGCCTTCGGCGGTTACTCCGACCGCGATGGCACCGGCAACGGCTTCTTCCGCAAGCCGCAGAACGGCCGCAACTGGCCGGA
>JAOUHR010000095.1 GCA_029884515.1 Gemmatimonadota bacterium | reverse complement strand
CGGCAGCGTCACGCCCGCCCTTCGTCTTGAGCTCCTCGGCGATCTGCAGCAGGTAGCCGACCACCACCTGGTCGTATGCCTCGTCGCGCTTGTGCTCCTCGATCGCCTTGGCCACCACCGCGGGATTGGTCGACTCGGCGTCCTCGGAGTCCAGCTTGTCGCCGAGCTCGGTGATGAGTGCGGCGCGCGCCAGCCCGATCCAGAGCGCCGCCGACCGGCTCCCGGCGCCGGTCGACTTCATCTGGTCGTCGTCACTCCGGCCGGAGGGGTCTTCCTCGATGAGCTGCAACTGCGCGAACGTCATCGGATAGAGCCTCGTATGCGGCCACTGCGTCAACACCTCCGGCCCTTCCAACCCGAGCGGGCGCGGCAGGCGCCCGGCGTCCACCGCCACGGTCGCCAGCATGTCATTCAGCTCGGTTTCCGTCACCCCCTGCGAGAACTTCACCGCGCCGAGGTGGTGCCGGTGCAGGCGGGCCGCGAGTTCCCGCAGCACGGGGTTCGCCTCGTCGGTCGCGACGCCTTCGATGATCAGCTGGTTGCGCGCGACGCCAAGCGAGAGCGAAGAGCGCTCCCTGAGCAGCGTGTCGATCCGCCGCTGGAGGTCGGAGGACGTCGTTCCGAGCATCGGGTGCCCGGACGGATAGATGGCGTACTTCTGCAGCCCGATCGAGAACTCGATCAGGAAGTCCGAGAGATCCCGCGACAGGGTCGCGGATTCACCAGTCGTTGCCACGCGGGCCATTGGGCGAAAAATGCAGGGAGGTACGGACGGGTGCCACGGCGCATGTCACCGAATGGCACGATCAATAGAGTGGACGAGCAGGACGCCGTCTGGTATCTCTGGGGCGTGAACCCGCCGGTTCCGCTTCCTGAAGGGCAGCGCGCCACGCTCGAGGCCGTCATCCGCCGCCTCGTGCCACATGCCTTCGGCGACGCCGCCCGCGGCCGACGCCTCCTCGCCGCCGTCCGCACCCGGGCCGAGGGGCTCGCTCCGCACCTCCGCGAACGGTTCGGCCGCGCGCTCCTCCTGCTCGGCTCGCCGGTCGCCGCCCTCCTCGTCGTGCAGCGGCCGCGTCGGTTCGTGCGCCAGCCCGCCGCCGCGCAGGACCGTCTCCTCGCCGCCTGGGCGCGATCACGTGTCCCGGCGCTCCGTGCCGCCGTGCACGGCGTGCGGCGGTTCGTGATGCAGGCCGAGTACGCCACACCGGAGGCCCTGGAGGAAGTCGGGTACCGCGGCCCCTATCACACGCGTGGCCCCGCCGTCGCCTGGGAGGGCGCGCTCCCCGGCACGAGGAGCGACGCCGAGCCCGTGCTCCGCGCGCCCGACCCCGCCGCCGCCCACCGGCCGCGTGCCCTCCCGGCCACGCTCTCCCCGCTCGCGATCGACGGCCAGGTGCTCCGCGCCGGCGTGGTGGTGATCGGCACCGGGATGGGCGGCGCCGTCGCGGCGGCCCGCCTCGCCGAGGCCGGGTTCGATGTGCTGATGGTGGAGGCGGGCGACCTCGTCACCGGCGAGGAACTCGACGAGCAGGAGGCCCCGATGTTCGCGCGGCTCTACGCCGACGAGGGTCTCCGCACCACGGACGACGCGGGCGTCGCGCTCTTCCAGGGGGCGGCCCTCGGGGGCGGCACCACGGTGAACTGGATGGTGATGCTCCGCACCCCCGATCACGTGCTCGACGAGTGGGCCGCCTACCATGGCGTGGAGGGGATGCGCGCGCCCGACCTCGCCCCGATCTTCGACCGCATCGAGCAGGAGACGCACACGCGTCTCGTGCCCGAGGACGCGCACTCGCCCAACAACCGCATCATCCTTGGCGGCGCTCGCGCACTCGGCTGGTCCGCATTCGCCGCACGTATCAATGCCACCGGCTGTGTGCGCACCGGCTTCTGCGGCTACGGCTGCCGTTCGGGCGCCAAGCAGGGCGCGCTGCAGACGTACCTGCCGCGCGCGCAGCGCGCCGGCGCGCGCCTCATCACGCACGGCCGCGCCGAACGGATCGAGTTCGCCGCGCACGGGGGGTCGTTCCCCACCAAGCGTGTGATCGTGCGCCACGCGCCCCCCGACGGCCCGGCGCGCGAGATCACCATCGAGTCGCCCGTGGTGGTGATCGCCGCCGGCGCGATCGAGACGCCCGCGCTCCTCGAACGGTCCGGCATGGGCGGTGGTGGGGTGGGCCGTTATCTCCGACTCCACCCTACCACTGGGCTCTACGGGTTCTACGAGCACGAGATGTACGGCGCGGGCGGCATCCCGCTGAGTGCCGCGTGCGACGAGTTCCTCCGGCTCGACTCCGCCGGCTACGGTTGCCTCATCGAGTGTCCTCCCCTTCACCCGGGGCTCGCCGCGGCCTCCACACCCGGCTTCGGGCGCGCGCACCGCGAGACGATGCTTCGCTTCCAGGACATCGGCACGCTGATCGTGCTCGTGCGCGACGGCGCGCGACGGGGGGAGTCGGATGGTGAGGTGCGCACGCGGCGCGACGGCTCCGTCTCCATCCGCTACCGCCTGAGCCGGCCCGACGCCGCACACCTGGAAGCAGGGCTCGTCGCGGCCGCGCGGCTCCACTTCGCGGCCGGTGCCCAGGAGGTGCTCTCCGGGCACAGTCGCCCCGTGGTGCTCCACTCGGCCGACGACGTCGGCAGGCTGCGCGGCCGTCCGATGGGAGCCAACCAGATCGCGCTCGCCTCCGCACACGTGAACGGCACCTGCCGCATGGGCACCGACCGCCGCACCGCCGGCACCGACACCCACGGCGAGCGCTTCGGCGCCGCGGGCGTCTTCGTCGCGGACGGTTCGCTCCTTCCCACCGCGCTCGGCGTCAACCCGCAGGAGACCATCGCCGCCCTCGCGACGATCGTCGCCGAGCGCATCGCATCGCGCCGCCGACCCGGCTAACTTTCCCCGCGGGCGCTGCCACTCTCGCGCGCTCCCAACTGCCCGCGACGCTACGCGGGCGACATCCCGCCGGAGTCGTCATTGCCACCAGCAGTCGCCGCGCCCGCTGAGCTGCAGCAGCTCGCGATTGATACCGTTCGTACGCTCTCCATGGACGCCGTGCAGCAGGCCGAGTCGGGTCACCCCGGCACGCCGATGGCGCTCGCGCCCCTCGCATACGCCCTCTTCACGCGGCACCTGAGGCACAACCCCGCCGATCCGCGCTGGCCCGACCGCGACCGCTTCGTGCTCTCGGCCGGTCATGCGTCCATGCTGCTCTATTCCTCGCTCTACCTGAGCGGCTACGACCTCTCGCTCGACGAGATCAAGGCGTTCCGGCAGTGGGGGAGCCAGACGCCCGGGCATCCCGAATACGGCCACACGGCGGGAGTCGAGACCACCACCGGCCCGCTCGGCCAGGGCATCGGCAACGCGGTGGGGATGGCGGTGGCCGAGGCGCACCTGGCGGCGCTCTTCAATCGCGAAGGCCACGGCGTGCTCGACCACCACACCTGGTTCGTCGCCGGCGACGGCTGCCTCATGGAGGGCATCTCGCACGAGGCCGCCTCCTTCGCGGGCCACCAGCAGCTCGGGAAGCTGATCGGCTTCTTCGACGACAACCGGATCACGATCGACGGCCGCACCGACCTCTCCTGCAGCGACGACCCGGCGAAGCGCTTCGAGGCGTACGGCTGGCAGGTGCTCCACATCGCCGACGTGAACGACCAGGCGCAGATCGACACGGCGATCGCCGCCGCGAAGGCCGAGACCCGGCGTCCCTCGTTGATCATCACGCACACCATCATCGGGTACGGATCCCCCAACCGCGCCGACACCGCGAAGGCGCACGGCGAACCGCTCGGCAGGGACGAGATCGCGCTCACCAAGGCGGCGTACGGCTGGCCGGGCACCGAGCCCTTCTTCGTGCCGCCGGAGGCGCTGGAGCACTGGCGCGAGGCGAAGGAGCGCGGCGTGAACCTGCAGGCCGAGTGGATGCGCCGCTTCGCCGATTATGCGAAGCACTTCCCGAACGAGGCCAAGGAACTCGGCCGCCGCTGGCATGGCGACCTCCCCGCGGGCTGGGAGAAGGCGCTCCCGGTGTTCGACGCGAGCAACGGGAATGTCGCGAGCCGCGCGGCCTCGGGCGTCGTGCTCAACGCGATCGCTCCCGCCGTGCCCGAGCTGATCGGCGGTTCGGCGGACCTCACCGGTTCCAACCTCACCCACATCAAGGGGAGCGCGAACTTCACGCCCACGCAGCGCAGCGGCCGCAACTTCCACTTCGGCATCCGCGAGCACGGGATGGGCGCGATCATGAACGGAATGGCGGTGCACGGCGGGATCATCCCGTACGGCGGCACCTTCCTCGTCTTCGCCGACTACATGCGGCCCGCCATCCGGCTCGCCGCGCTCATGAAGCAGCAGTGCATCTACGTGTTCACGCACGACTCCATCGGGCTCGGCGAGGACGGTCCCACGCACCAGCCGGTGGAGCAGCTCTCCGCGCTCCGCTGCATCCCGAACCTGCTCGTGCTGCGGCCGGCCGATGCGAACGAGACCGCCGAGGCGTGGCGGGTGGCGCTCAAGCATCGCACCGGGCCGGTGGCGCTCGCGCTCACGCGGCAGAAGCTCTCGCTGATCGACCGCGCGACGCACGGCGCCGCGAGCGGCGTGGCGAAGGGCGCCTACGTGCTGAAGGACGCGCCGGCCGGCTCGGCGCCGCAGGCCGTGATCATGGCGAGCGGCTCCGAGGTGGAGATCGCGCTCAGGGCGCAGGCGGAGCTGCTGGCGCGCGAGGTGCCCACGCGCGTGGTCTCGATGGCGTCGATGGAGCTCTTCGCGTCGCAGCCTGCAGCGTACCGCGACGAGGTGCTGCCGCCGGGCCTGCGGCGCGTGGCGGTCGAGGCCGCGCATCCGATGTCGTGGTACCGCTGGGTCGGTGCCGACGGCGCGATCGTGGGGATCGAGACGTTCGGGGTGTCGGCACCCTTCCAGAAGCTGTATGCGGAGTATGGAATCTCCGCCGCGAAGGTGATCGCTGCGGTTCGGCGCGATGCGGTAGCCGACAGCTGAACGCCCTGGAAGCGCCGGCAGCGCCGACGCTGCGCGCATTCGTCGATCGTGCCCGGGCAGTCAGCCCCGGCGCACTCCTCGCGGTCGGTGTCGCACTGACGTCACTCGGTGTTGCGCGGATCGAGGAGCGCCTCGTCGGGCACGCCATCCTCGAGGGACTCGTCGTCGCGATCCTGCTGGGAATGGCCGTGCGGTCGCTCCGGACGCCCCCACCCCGCTTCGTCGCCGGCGTCGACCTTGCCGCGAAGGAGGTGCTCGAAGTCGCCATCGTCCTGCTCGGGGCGTCGGTGGATCTGCCCCTGCTGCTGCGCGCCGGCCCCGCACTCGCGATCGGGATCGTGCTCCTTGTCGTCCTCGGGCTCGGGCTCAGCTACACCATCGGCCGCGCCTTCGGCCTGCCGAGGCCGCTCGCGATCCTCGTCGCCTGCGGCAACTCCATCTGCGGCAACTCGGCCATCGCGGCGGTCGCGCCGGTCATCCGGGCGCACCGTGACGAAGTCGCGTCGGCCATCGCCTTCACCGCGATCCTCGGCGTGGTGGTCGTCGTCGGGCTGCCGCTGCTCGTGCGGCCGCTCGCGCTCAGCGACTACCAGTATGGCGTGATGGCGGGGTTGACCGTCTACGCCGTCCCGCAGGTGCTCGCCGCCGCATTCCCGGTGAGCGCGCTCTCCGGCCAGGTGGGAACGCTCGTCAAGCTCGTGCGCGTGCTGATGCTGGGGCCCGTGGTGCTCTTCTTCACCCTCACGCATCGCGAACCGCTCGCCACTGCCGACTCCAACGCGTTCGGCGTCCGGAGCACCCGCCGCACGTTCTCGCTGGCGCGCGCGCTCCCCTGGTTCATCGTCGGCTTCCTCGCGATGGCGGCGTTGCGCTCCGCGGGAATGATGCCGGCACATGTCGCCGGCACCCTCAAGGCCATCTCCACCTGGCTGACCGTCGTCGCGATGGCCGGACTCGGGCTCGGCGTCGACCTCAAGGCGATCCGGTCGGTCGGCACGCCGGTGATCCTCACCGTGACCGCGTCGCTCGCCGCGCTGATCGGCTTGAGCTTCGGCTTGATCCGGGTACTCGCGATCCGCTAATCCATCGAGATCGTGATCCCGCCCCCACCCCCGGAGAGGTTCCCGAACCGCGGGTTCACGACGTTGTTGAAGATCGACCCGAACTGGTAGCGCAGGCCGAAGAACATGAAGTACCGGTAGTTCGTCGCCAGCTGCTGCTGCCGCGCCACCACCTGCACCGGCGTGAGCCCCGCGCCCGGCAGGTAGAGCTGGTCGCGCACTCGGGAGAGTGATCCGCCCAGGTTGAACGAGAAGCCCCGGCCCATGCGCATGTCCACGTTCCCGAAGATCCCCGCGTTGTAGTACTTGAGTCCGTCCAGGTACTGCGACCCGCTCAGCGTGATGTCCGCGGAGCCCCAGGGCTGCCGGGCGCCGTAGGTGGCGTCCAGCGTGTGGAGCGGTCGCGTCTCCTGGGTCTTCCCGTAGATCGTCGTGTCCTTGTAGTCCACCGCCCGCATGCCCACGGTGTAGAGCACCGCGAGCTTCCGCCGCGTGAAGTCCTTGTACGGGAAGAAGTCCCACTCCACCGCGGCCGAGGCCTGCTTGGCGAGGTCGGTGTTGTTGAAATCCGACCGGTTGAGCGAGGCGCGCCCGCCGGCGGACCAGTGCTCGCCCAGGCTCCGCACCGCCATCGCGCTCGCACCCGAATTGCGCTGGATGTTGGTGTAGGTCGTGGTGCTGTCGATCTTGAACTTCGACTGGTTGTACGAGTTGTTGACGCCCAGGCGGATCTTCCAGGCCTCGGTGGTGCGGTTCGCGTTGACGCTCGCGAACATGTTGTGGAACGACTGCTGCGTCTCGCCGTTCAGGAACCCGTTCCCCGAGACGCTGAAGGTCCAGAAGTTCCACTTGTCCTTCGCGGGTGCGGCGCTCGTGCTGCCGGCCGGCGGCGCCGAGTAGGAGACCGAGAGCCGGCTGCCGAGCGCGCCGCGCGCGGCGTGCGGCAGGAGCAGCTGGCCGATCACCCGCAGCAGCGACCGCCGGATGATGTCGCTCGCGTCATTCGGGCTCGACGTGAACGT
>JAOUHR010000500.1 GCA_029884515.1 Gemmatimonadota bacterium | reverse complement strand
CTCGCGGCGGTCCACCATCCCTTCACGTCGCCGGACCCCGCCGACATGGCCGCGCACCCGGACGCACCGGAACGATGGCGTGCCCTGGCCTACGACTGTGTGCTGAACGGCACCGAGTTGGGCGGCGGGAGCATCCGCACCAGCGATCCGGCGGTCCAGGCACGCATGTTCGCGCTGCTGGGCATCGCGGACCGGGCGGAGCAGGAGCGGCGGTTCGGCTTCCTGCTCGAGGGGCTGCGCGCGGGTGCGCCCCCCCACGGCGGTATCGCGTTCGGGTTCGACCGCATCGCGATGCTCCTCGCCGGCGCCGACTCCTTGCGCGATGTCATCGCGTTCCCGAAGACGACGGCGGCGCGCGCGCTGTTCGAGGGGGCACCGACGCGCGTGCCGGAGGACGACCTCGTCGAACTCCACATCCGAACGACGGAGCATGCATGACCGACGGCACCGTGTTGGGCGAGGCCACCACCCTCAAGCTCTCCACCGAGGGTGCGGACCTCCTGACGCTCGCTGGGGCGGGCGACGCCAACCTCGCGGAACTGCAGAAGCTCTTCCCGGTGCGCGTGACGCTGCGCGGCGAGGCCCTCGTGATCACCGGCGCCGCGGACGCGGTGGAGAAGGCCGGCGTCGTGGCGACGCGGATGGTCGACCAGGCGAAGCAAGGGCTCACGCTCGACCCGGACGACGTGCTGCGCTACTCGATGGAGGGACCGGCCCGCGACAACGGCGCGCCGGGCCGCATCGTGCTCCCGGGCGCGCGCAAGATCATCCAGCCCAAGACGCAGGGGCAGGGCGAGTACATGCAGCAGATGCTCGACAACGAGATCGTGATCGGCATCGGGCCGGCGGGCACGGGCAAGACGTACCTCGCGGTGGCCGCTGCGGTGGATGCGCTGGCGCGCAAGAAGGTCCGGCGCATCGTCCTCGCCAGGCCGGCCGTGGAAGCCGGCGAGTCGCTCGGGTTCCTGCCGGGGGACATGCAGGCGAAGGTCGATCCCTACCTGCGCCCGCTCTACGACGCGCTGGACGATCTGATGCCTCCCGAGCGCGTGGCGCGGGCGCTCGAGACCCGGGTGATCGAGATCGCGCCACTCGCCTACATGCGCGGCCGCACGCTTGGCGACGCCTTCGTGATCCTCGACGAGGCGCAGAACGCGACCACCGCGCAGATGAAGATGTTCCTCACGCGCCTCGGCCTGAACTCGCGTGCGGTGATCACCGGCGACAAGACACAGATCGACCTCCCCAAGCGCGAGGAGAGCGGACTGCTTCAGGTGGAGCGCATCCTGCCGGGCATCGAGGGGATCGGGTTCCACTACTTCACCGACGTGGACGTGGTGCGCCACCGGCTCGTGCGTGAGATCGTGAAGGCGTACGCCGAGGACGCGGGCGCGTGAGCGCGAGACGACCGGCGAATGCGCGCGTGGCAGTGAGCACGGGCCGTGTGCGCAGTCCGGTCTCGGCGGCGCGACTGGCGGCGGCCGCCGCCGGCGTGCTGCGCGCGGAACGCGCCGGGGCGGCGATGGTCTCCGTCACCCTGCTCTCCGCGCCGCGCATGGCGGCGATGAACCGGGAGCATCTCGGGCACGCGGGCGCCACCGATGTGATCGCCTTCGGCTTCCGCGATCCCTCGGGCGCCGTGATCGGGGATGTCTATCTCTGCCCGGCAGTCGCCGCGGTGAACGCGAGGCGATACGGGGTCCCGGTGCGGGAGGAACTGCTCCGCCTCGTGGTGCACGGCACGCTGCACGTGCTCGGCCACGAACACCCCGCGGGCGAGGCGCGCGTCGCGTCGCCGATGTGGCAGCGCCAGGAACGGCTCCTCGCGCAGGTGCTGCGCTCGTGAGTCTCATCGCGGCGGCGTTCGCGCTCGGCGCGGCGCTCATCGCCGGACTCTGCGCCTTCGCGGACGGCGCGCTCCTCGGCCTGGACGAGGAGGATCCGCCCTCGGACGTGCGAGTGGCCGCGCTCCTCGTGCACCGCGAGCGCGCGCACCGCGCGCTGTCCTTCGGTCGCATCATCGCCCAGTTGCTCGGAGGCGCGGCGACCTCCATCGCGCTGCTCGTGAGCGGCTGGGTGCCGGCGACGCTGCTGGCGCCGGTGGTGGTGCTGGCGGGGATCGCGCTGGTGGTCGTGACCGAGGTCGGCTCGCGCGCCGCGGGCGACGCGGCGGGTGCACGGGGGCTCGCGGCCGTCGCGCCGCTGGTGGACGCGGTGGAGGTCGTCTGCGCCCCGGCGGTG
>JAOUHR010000499.1 GCA_029884515.1 Gemmatimonadota bacterium | reverse complement strand
CGTCTGCCGGCGCCCTGCGCCGCGTGGACTGGCTGTTGCGCGATTCGGCGGACGTCGTGGTGATCGAGACGGGCGCGAACGACGGCCTGCGGGGGCTCGACGCCGACACCACGCGCGCCAACCTCGTGGCGATCATCCGGAAGGTGCGCGCGGCGAATCCGCGCGCGCGCGTGCTCCTCGCACAGATGGAGGCGCCGCCCAACCTCGGGGCACGCTACACGCGCACCTTCCACGAGGCGTACATGACCGTGGCCCGCGAAGAGGGGGTGACGCTGGTTCCCTTCTTCCTCGAAGGGGTGGCGGGCGACCCCGCGATGAACCAGGACGACGGCATCCACCCGAACCTCGAGGGCTCGCGCCGCGCCGCGCGCAACATGTGGCGCACGCTGGGGCCGGTGCTTCGCGACCTGCCGGGTGCCCGCGGCCGCTGAGTGAGCCGGCCGCGGAACGCCTCCGGTGGCGCGCGGTCACGCCGGCGCCATCCGGAGCGCGTGGGCGGCTACATCGGCTTCTTCGCCGGCGCGTTCGAGGGAGCCTTGGACTGAGACGCGGCCGGCGCGGCGGGCATCGCCGGCGGCGGGGCGTCGCTGCTGAAGGCGAGCGCCACCACGCGCCACTCGGCGCCGTCCTTCTTCCAGATGCCCAGGTACTTGCCGATGTCGGTCATGTCGCCGCCCGGCGTCGCGAACACCATGCGGTTCACGCCGTACTCGTACCCCATGTCGCCGCTGGGCGAGACCACCAGCGCCGTGCGCGTGCTGCCGAACGACTTGAAGTTCGGGTCATCCATGAACTGCTTGTACAGCCCGCGCATCGCCTCCATGCCAGAGATCGCCGGTGCGTTCGCGGGCTGCACGATCGCGTCGGCGGCATAGAAACTGAGCGCCTTCTCGACGTCCTTGGCGACCTCGGCCTCGGTGAGCGCGTCGGCGCGTGCGGTGAGCGCGGCCGTCTCGGCGACGATGTCGACCTTCGGCCCGGCACAGGCGGCGAGCGCGCCGGCGATGAGTGCGGTGAGGGTGAGGGATCCGATGCTGCGCATGACGAACTCCTTGCGGTCGATCGTGATGGGGGAGGCCGACGACCGCAGCGGCCCCCGGCGTCGCGCTCGCACGAGGCGCCGCGATGCGGTGAGAAGGTAGGGCCTCGGGCGCGGCGTGCCAGTCACCCAGCGGCTCCGAGGGCCAAAGTCTCCGTTGACCGAGACGCCAAAGATGGTTAAACTTCTAGGCTGTCTACGTTTACGTGCGGTCAATCGCCATCGGCTGGCCTCGCACACCGCTCCACCCTGTTTCCACGACTCCCATGGCAGTTCCGGCCACACAGATCCGTCGCGGCATGGTGATCGTCTTCAACGGCGATCCCTGTCGCATCATCGAGTTCCGTCACCACACCCCGGGCAACCTGCGGGCGATGGTGCAGACCAAGATGCGCAACCTCCGTTCGGGCAACAACTTCGAGCATCGGTTCCGCGCCGACGACTCGGTGGAGAAGGCCGACATGGAAACGCACACGCTCCAGTTCCTGTACAAGGGCGGCGATCGCTACCACTTCATGAACACGGAGAACTACGAGCAGCTCGAGATGGACGAAGAGGCGCTCGGCGACAATGCCCCATGGGTGCAGGACAACATGGAAGTCATCGCCGAGTTCTACAACGGCAAGCCGATGTCGCTGCAGCTGCCGCAGTTCATGAACCTCACGATCACCGACACGGCGCCGGTGATGAAGACGGCGACGAAGACGGCGAGCTCCAAGCCGGCGGTGCTCGAGAACGGCGTCTCGATCAACGTCCCGGAGTTCATCGCGGCGGGCGAGCGGGTGCGGGTGAACCCGAGCACCGGTGAGTACATGGATCGGGCGAAGGACTGAGGGCTCGGGCGGGCGCGCTGCTCAGCGGGTCGAGTCGAGGTGCTCGCGCGGTTGATTCGCCCCCCGTGGACGCTTACTTTCCGATGCTCCCGGGGCACGTGGACCGGCATGGTGGCTGTAGCTCAGTCGGTTAGAGCATCGGATTGTGGTTCCGAGGGTCGCGGGTTCGATTCCCGTCAGCCACCCCTGAGAGGCAGAGGGCAGAAGGCAGAGGATGGAGGGGAGGACCGACGCGTCTAGGTCCGTAGCTCAATTGGTAGAGCACCGGTCTCCAAAACCGGCGGTTGGGGGTTCGATTCCCTCCTGGCCTGTGCTGGGTGGCCCTGGGTCCGAGCGTCGGGAAGGCGGCAGGGGCTGGAGAGTGGCCTGC
>JAOUHR010000094.1 GCA_029884515.1 Gemmatimonadota bacterium | reverse complement strand
GCGTCGCCGTTGATCTCCACGTCGCGGTAGTCGAGTCCGGACTGGATCCGTTGACCGCTGCCGCCGAAGCGCACACGGAAGCTGCCACCGGCCTGCGGTGCGAACGCGCCGGCCACCGCCATGCCGCCGTTGAGCGACAGCTCGACGACCGTGAGACGACTTCCCGCCACCATGACGAGGCTGTCGCCGACTTCAAGGATCACGTCGCCATTTCCGCCGCTGCCGTTGTCGATCGTGACCGGTGTGGAGATGCGAAGGAGGCGAGTCACCGTGATCCGCTGCTCGCCGCCGATCAGGACACGACCCGCCGTGTTGGCGATCTCGAGATGGCCGAACTGGGCGCCGCCGGAGTTCCCGCTGCCGACGGAGAGGCGCTGCGCCTGTGACCCATTGAGCACGGTGCGATGGTCGTCGCTCGCGGCGAACCCTGTTCCACCGCCGATGTCCGGGATGTCCAGGTCGCCGCGCACGATGAGCACGCCATCGCTCATTCCGGCGCCCGGCTGGCCCGCGAACAGCGCGCTGCCCGACACGCGGAGCGTGTCGCTTGGGTCCTGCATGACGAGCGCCCCGCCGCCAACGGCCCCCTCGGTGCTGAAGTTCCCGGTCACGACCAGCGTATGACCGCTCAGCGTGAGGCTGCCTCCGGTGATCCGCAGCCGGGCAACCGTTGCCGAGGCCGTGAGCACGGGATCGAACGCGCTGCTCTCCACGATCACCGTGTCCGTGATCCCCGGAACGCCGACGGGAGACCAGTTGTCGGGCTCGGACCACGAGTTCGGCGCGCCAGGACGGCCCCCGACCCATCGCTTGGTCGGCGGCGGCGGGTCACCCGTCGTCACACTGAGCACGATCGCGCTCGTCAGTCCCATCGGCAGGTAGCCGGTCACTCGCGCCGTATCGAGGGTTCCCGGCAGCGCCGTGAGCAATCCGCTCGTGTCCACTTCGACGAGCGTGGGCCGGCTCGCGACGTATCGGACCGGTACGTTCGGGATCGTCTGGCCGAGCGAGTCCTGCACCAGGGGCACGAGACTGGCTGTGTCGCCCGGCTGGAGCGTCGTGTCGCGCGCGCCGAGCGCGTACGTAACGGCTCCCGCGCCGGGGCCCACGTACCGCGACACGAGGGTGACCGCCGTGTCGAGCCCCGGGGTCAGCTGCACGACGTCGAACGCAAGGAAGAGCAGCGAGGCGCCGTACCGGACCTCGGCCGTGGCCACGAACCGTTCGACGGCCTGGCTCAGGGGGACGTCGACATTCAACTCCGTCGCGCCGGTGATCAGCAGCGCCGTCTGCGCGATCGGTTCCACGCGCCCCGCGCGCCGGACGGAGACGTAGAGCGTCTCGCCAACGGGTTCCCAGACCGAAGGCGTGCCCGCGGGAAGCGTCACCGCCACTCTGAGGATCGCGGGGTCGTAGCTGCCCGGCCCGAACGCCTCGTCCACGCAAGCGACGAGGAGTACGAGACAGGAAAGGCGACCGAAGGAGGTGAGGCGCACGATGGTAGGTGGCCGCATGGGTCCGGGCGTTACAGCGTTGCTTGCCCCTTGCCGCCGGCTCTAATAGGTTCGCCCGCGAGGGCCGCCCTATGACGCAACCGGACGTTGCACCCGACGGGGATCCAACCGCTCCCGGCACGCCGCGCCAGGCGGAGCCGGGCGCGGACCTTGCGTTGGAGTATTGGGAGCGCCTCCGGCTGTTCGCCGCTCGGCGCCTCGGGAGCACGGACGGGGCGGACGACGTGGCCCAGGAGACCCTGCGGCGCGTCGGGGAAGCGCTCGCGGCCGACCGTGTGCGCGAACCAGCGGCACTTCCCGGGTTCATCTTTCGGACCGCCCAGCATGTCTGCCAGCAACTCGATCGCTCGACGGACCGCGAAGCTCGCGGCCTCAGCCGCCTCGCGGCCGCGGGGCCCGAGGCGGACCCGCCTGACGCGCTCGCGGGCCTCATCGCGGCCGAGCGACGACGGGAAGTGCGCCACGCACTCCTCCGGCTGTCCGGAGATGACCGCAAGATCCTCCGACAGCTGTACTTCGAGGATATGGAGCCCGAGGCCATCGCCCGTGAGTGGCGACTCACGCCGGGTGCGCTCCGGGTGCGCAAGCACCGCGCCCTCAAACGACTCTCCCAACTTCTGGATGACCGAGACACCTGAAACGTCTAGAGGCCAGGAGCGACCTCCTGACATGCCCGAACGGCTCCTCGATTGTGATGAAGTCGACGCGCGCGACGTGGCCGCAGGCTATCTCGCCCGTCGATTGACCGCTGATACCGCGGCCGCGTACGAAGAGCACTTCATCGGCTGCGGCCGCTGCTGGCCGGCGCTGCAGCGCGCGATGGAGACGCGGGCGGCGTTCGGGATCCTGGGCACGGGGGTGAACCGGCGCGCCTGGGGACTCGCCGCTGCGGCTGTGCTGGTGGTCGCGGCCGGGGCGGGGCTGTGGTCGCTGCGCGAGCCGGCGGCGACGATCGTCGCGATGCGAGGGGGCACTGACGCGCTCGAGGTCCACGCCTCCGCGGAGTTGGGTGCGCTCACCGCCTCATGGTCGCCGGTGGTGGGGGCGGAGCGGTACCTCGTGCGGCTCCACGGCGCAGCGGGCGATGCCCTGGTCGAGCGGGAGACCTCTGATACCGTGATCACCGTGGCGGTCGACTCGCTCGATCCCGCCCTGCGGACCGGTGCGATGTTCTGGCAGGTGCAGGCGATCGACCGCCTGCGACAGCCCCTCCGGCGGTCGCCGCTCACCGCGGCATCCCCGCTGTCGCCGCCGTGAGCGTCCGCCGCGGCGCGCTGCCGCTCCTTGTGATCTTCGTTGCCCTCGGGGGCTGTGATGGTCCCGCGGGATCGCGGACGGGCCCCTTGGTCTCTGCCGACAGCCTGCGGATCGAAGGGCGTTTCGCCGAGGCGCTTCCGCGCTTCCGCGCCCTCCGGGATTCGCTCCAGGATTCGAGCGACGGCGACTTGCGGTGGCGCGTGCAGGCGGGATGGGCGGAGATGTTGCTCCGCACGGGACGGCTCGACTCGGCGCGCGTAGCACTCGACGACGCGCGGGCGATGGCGACCGGCGACCGCCGCCGCGAAGCGCGCACGCACTATGTCCGCGTCCTGCTGCTCCACCGGCAGGGAAAGCTCGATTCCGCGTTGATGGAGGCCGCCGCCGCGTTGGAGGGGGCGCGCGCCGTCGGCGACGCGGAGCTGGTGGTCGACGCGCAGAGCGTGCACGCGACGGTCCACTCGCTCAGCGGTCGCTACCGATTGGCGGCTGCCCACGCCGAGTCCGCGTTGGCCGGGGAGCGATCGCTTCGGCGTTCCCCACAGTTCCTGGCGACGCGACTCAACAACCTCGGCGTGGAGTACCGGCACCTGGCGCGGCTCTCCGACGCGGAACGCGTGTTGCTCGAGGGACTCGCGCTGGCGCGCACGTTGCCGTCCCCGCGCGTCGCGATGCTCCTGAATGGGAACATGTCCAACCTGCGTCGCATGACCGGACAGATGGGCGAGGCACTGCAGTACGGCGAACTGATCACGGGATACGCCGATTCGTTGAGCGACGTGCAGGGTATCGTGGTGGGGAACGACGACATCGGCCTCATTCACTTCGCGACACGGAACCTGCCGGCGGCGCGTGCCGCGTTCCAGCGATCGCTCGACGCCAATACGCCCACGCGCTACGCGTACGGCCGGATCGAGGCGCTCCTCGGCCTTGGGCGCGTCGAGATCGCAGAGGGCCGTGCTGCCGCAGCGATCCCGCATCTCGACGCCGCCATGCGGCTGGCGGACGACGGTGGGTTCGGCGAGCAACGGGTGCTCTCCCGCACGCGACTGGCCGAAGCGGCGCTGGCGGGAGGGAGACCGGCGCTGGCGCTGCGATGGGCCGACGCGGCGGTCGGTCTCTCCGATTCCGTCGGGGACCTCGAGGCACAGCTCGATGCCGTCGAGGTGCGGGCGGCGGCGCTGGAGCGACTCGGACGGACGGCTGCGGCCGTTGCGGATTACCGGGACGCGATCGAGTCACTCGAGTCGTCCCGCGGCCGGATCGAGCTGGGGGACCTGCGGATGAGCGTCGCCGAACCGCACTGGAGCGTGTACGAGGGGGCGATCCGGACCTCGCTGGCGCGCGGGGACACCGCAGGCGCCTTCGCGATCGCCGAACGCGCCAAGGCGCGCATGCTCCTCGAGCTCATGGCCGAGCGCGATGCCTCGCGCGCGCAACGCTCGCCCGTGAACGGACTGAAGGAGCGTGTTCGTGTGCTGGCGGAAGAGCGGGCGGCCGCACGCACGCCGGAGCAGCGCGCGGGACTCGACGTCCGCATCGCCGCCACGATCGACTCGCTGGCGGCACTCGAGGACACGGAGCGCGACCGCGATCCCGCCGGTGCGGCGCGCTACCCGAGTCCTGCGCCGCTCGGCGCGCTCTCCCCCGGCTTGTTGTCGCCGGACCGTGCGCTCGTGACGTACTTCTGGGGTGAGCACGCGGTCTACGGGTGGCGTGTCACCCGTGGGGACCTGCGCGCGGCGCGGATCGGCAGCAGCGACTCCGTCGGCGTCCTCGTGGATTTCCTGCGCGCGTCGCTCGAATCCAGCGGTGCGTCGGACTGGACCGTGCCGGCGCGACACCTGTGGACGACGTTGCTCGGTCCGCTCGACGTCGCGGATACGCGTGAGCTGCTGATCGTTCCCGACGGCTTGCTGGCCCACCTGCCGTTCGAGGCGCTCCTGGCACCGGGTGACAGCCTGCCGCTGGGCGCCAGCACACGGATCTCGTATGGCCCTTCGGCGTCGGTGCTCCTCGCGCTCTCGCGTCGTCGCCCAGAGGCCGCATGGCCGCGCGCATTGCTCGCCGTCGGCAATCCGGTCGGCGCGTCCCTGCCGTTCGCGGAGCTCGAGGCGCGCGCCGCGTACGAGTTGTTCCTGCCGGCGGGGGCCGACCTCCTCGTTGGGCGCCGAGCATCGCTCGATCGATGGCTCTCGCTCGAGCCCTCACGGTACCGTTACCTGCACATCGCGGCGCACGCCGAGGTGAACGATCGCCATCCGGAGGAGACCCGCGTGCTGCTCTCCGGCGGCACGCTCGACCTCGCACGCATCCGTGCCCTCGACGTTCACGCCGACCTCGTCACGCTCTCGGCCTGCGAGTCCGCGCTGGGATTGCGGGTCCGAGGCGAGGGGGTGATCGGCCTGCCGCACGCGTTCCTCGCCGCAGGTGCCGCGGCGGTGCTGGTCACCCTCTGGCGTGTCGACGACCGGGCGACCGCGCTCTTCATGGACGAGTTCTATCAGGAACTGCACGGCGGCGCCGCTCCGGCGGAGGCCCTGCAGGCCGTCCGGCGACGGTGGTTGACCCGGAGTCCCAGAACGCACCCGGCCTACTGGGCGCCGTTCATTCTCGTCGGGGAGTAGCACTCGCCGTTTCGCCGGGTCTCCCGCACCGGCGCCCAAGTCACATCTGTCGTTCCACCGCCTCGGTCGCGCGCTTCACAGACGCCGCGCACGCCGACACATGCTGTGCCACCTCCTTCGCCACCGCTGCGCCCTTCGACTTGTCCGGCATCGCACCCACGTTGATCCGCACGTTGTATGCGGCGCCGCGGCAGGCAGCCTCGGCGAGGAGTGCGGCCACGCCCGCGTCGCTCGCGGCATTGGTGTTTCCCTTCTCGGCGCAGGTCGCCGCGAGCGCGGCGACCTGCGCACACTGCCGCGCCGTATCGAGCGGGACCTCGGCGGCCTTCATCAGGGCGGCCTGGATCGCGCTGTCGCGCCGCGCCACCTCGTCGGGCGTCGCCTTCGGGAGCTTGTAGGCATCGCTCACGAGCGCGTACGCCGCCGCGTCCTCGTCCTTGAGCTCACTGAGCCGGCGCACGAGATGCGCGGCCTGCAGTCCGAGTTCCTTCATCTCGGCGTCCACGGCGGCGTACTTCTTCCGGCCGACCGTGAGCCCCGCGACCATCTGGGCGAGGGCGGCGGCCATCGATCCCGCGAGCGCCACCACGGATCCGCCGCCGGGAACCGGGGCGGAGGAGGCGACGCTGGAGACGAACCCGGCCAGCGACTCGCCTCCGGCCGCGGCGGACCGCACCTGGCGCTCGAGCACCAGCTCGGGCGTGTAGGTGCGCCACCGCAGGTGCCGAGCCGCGGTCTCGAAGAGTGCGCGCTCCGGCACGAGGCCGACGATCTCGCTCCAGGTGGGCGTCACGCCCAGGCCCTCGGCCTCCATCTTCACCATCTCGAAGGCGCGATGGAGTGGGGTCGCATCGAGGTCGACGAGGTTCATCGAGACCTGCGCCTGGCCGTCCACTTCGAGGCCGAGACCCTTCACGCCCTTCAAGCCGCCGGAGGAGCCCCGCACCGCCTTGGCGACGGCCTTGGCCACGGGGAGGTTCTCCCGCCCGCCGAGGTACACGTTGAAGGCGACGAGCGAGGGGCGCGCGCCGATGACCGTGGCGCCCGCGGTGGGGTGGATCGCGTTCGGGCCGAAGTCCGGGACGCGGTTGGCGTTCGTGCCGAGCTCCACCTTCGCCTGCTCGAACTCCCCGCGCCGGATGTCGGCCAGGTTGACGCGGTCCGGGCGCGAGGCGGCCCTTTCATATAAGAAGACCGGGATCGCGAGTTCCTTCCCCACGCGCGCACCCAGGGTGCGCGCGAGGACGATGCAGTCCTCCATGGACGTGCCCTCGAGCGGGATGAAGGGGCAGACGTCGGTGGCGCCGATCCTGGGGTGTTCGCCCTCGTGCCTGTTCAGGTCGATCAGCTCGGCGGCCTTGGCGATGCCCGCATAGGCGGCGGTCGCGGCGCTCGTGACGGGCGCGACGAAGGTCACCACCGTGCGGTTGTGCGAGGCGTCGGAGGAGACGTCGAGGATGACCGTGCCGTCCACGGCGGCGATCGCGTCGCGGATCGCGGCGATCACCTCAGGGCGACGGCCTTCGGAGAAGTTGGGGACGCATTCGACGAGGGACGACATGACGGCGGGTGGGAGGTGTGAGGTGTGCGGTATGAGGGAATCTACCTCACGTCCTCGTCCCCCTCATCCTCGGACCGCGTTGCCGAGCCAGGCGTGCATCGCGGCGTTTCCCGCCAGCACACTCGAGGAGCCGAGCGCCGTGAGGTGCTGGCCG
>JAOUHR010000498.1 GCA_029884515.1 Gemmatimonadota bacterium | reverse complement strand
AGGTCGTCGAGGCGGTCGAGGATCCCGTGGGCGAGATCCTCCTCGAGGAGGCGCGCTACGAGGACCCCGACTACCAGCTCGGCGACATCATGGAGATCCCGGTCGAGTTCGCCGAGTTCGGGCGTTCCGCCGTGCAGGCCGCCAAGCAGCGGATCGTCCAGCGTGTTCGCGAGGGCGAGCGCAGCAAGATCCGCGACGAGTTCTCGTCGCGCGTCGGCGACCTGCTCTCGGGCGAGATCCAGCAGATCGAGCGCGGCAAGATCGTGCTCATGCTGAACAAGTTCCGCGAGGCCGAGGCGATCATCCCGTACCGTGAGCAGAACCACCGCGAGACCTACTCGCAGGGCGAACCGATCCGCGCGGTGCTCAAGAAGATCGAGGAGACCCCCAAGGGGCCGCGCCTCATCCTCTCGCGCGCCGACGCGATGTTCGTGCAGGCGCTCTTCCGCCTCGAGGTGCCGGAGATCCAGGCGGGCGTCGTCGAGATCCGCGCCTCCTCGCGAGAGGTGGGGAGCCGCACGAAGATCGCCGTGGTCTCGCGCGACGACGGCATCGACCCGGTCGGCGCCTGCGTGGGCCTCAAGGGATCGCGCGTGCAGGCCGTGGTCCAGGAACTCGGCGGCGAGCGCATCGACATCGTGCCCTGGTCGGCGGATCCGGAGCGCTTCGCCAAGTTGGCGCTCGCGCCAGCCAAGGTCGCACGCGTGTTCAGTGACCCGACCACGAAGACCATCCAGGCGGTGGTGGACGAGGACCAGCTCTCGCTGGCGATCGGGCGCAACGGCCAGAACGTGCGGCTCGCCTCGGAACTCACGGAGTGGAAGATCGACCTCTACTCGAGCCGCGAGTGGCTGGAGAAGGGCGGGGACATCCCGCTCTTCGCGCCATTGCCGGACGAGGGCGAGGAGGTCGCCGACGTGCCGCTCAGCGAGATCAAGGGGCTGGCGACCGCGACGCTCGCCGTGCTCGAGGCCGGCGGACTGCGCACGTTGAACGACATCCTCGACATCGAGCGGGAGGACCTCCTCAAGTTGCCCGGCATCGCCCCGGAAGAGGCAGACCGCATCATGGCGATCATCGATGAGCTCACCGAGGAGGGCGGCGCAGAGGTCGCCCCCGCCGGTGAGTCCGGCGCCCCGCAAGGGGAACCGGAGACGGCGTAACGCAGGTGCTCGACCCGGCCGTGGAGCGGCGGCTGCTCGGACTGCTCGGGCTGGGAATGCGCGGACGGCTGGCCGTGGTGGGCGTGGATCGCGTGCGCGAAGCCGCGCACAAAGGCACGCTGCGGGTGGCGGTGGTGGCGGCGGATGCGTCGCACCACAGCCGTGAGAAGGTGGAACGACTGTTGGCCGCCAAGCAGGTCCCGACGATCGCAGTCGCGTCGGCGGCGGTGCTGGGGAGTGCGGTGGGGCGCCAGACGACGGCCGTGATCGGCGTCGTGGACGCGCAGTTGGCCAAGGGGATCCGGGCGCTCGTCGACTCGACGGACGCCGTGCAGAAAGGCTCATGGAGGAAGGGTTGACCAAGCTTCGCGTTCACGAACTCGCCACAGAATTCGGGATCTCCGCCGAGGAAGTGATGTCCCTGCTTCGCTCGATGGAGGTCGTTGCGCGTTCCCCACAGTCCGCCGTGGACGACGACCAGGTCGCCCGCCTCCGTGTGCGCTGGGAGCGCGAGAAGCGCACCCGCGACAAGGCCGCCGCCGAGAAGCCCGCCAAGAAGAAGAGCGCCGCGAAGAAGACGGCGACCAAGGGCGCGGCGAAGAAGACCACCGCGAAGAAGACCACGCGCACGAAGAAGGCGAAGGCCGAGGAGCCGGCGCCCGCGGCCGAGCCGGAGCCCGAGGCGAAGCCGACGACCCGTCGCCGCCGCGCAGCCGACGTCCTCAAGGCGGAGGCCGCTGCCGCCGAGGCGGCCGCAGCCGCTGCCGAGGCCGCCGAGAAGGCCGCCGCCGAGAAGGTGGTGGCGGATGAAGCCGCCGCCGAGCGCGCCAAGGTCGAGGAGCAGGAGCGCGAGGTGCAGCGCGCCCGCGCCGAGGAAGTCGAGCGTCAGCGCGCCGCCGAGGCCGAGCGCCTCGAGGCGGAGACGCCTGCCGCCGCCGCGCCGGCGGCCAGTGCGGTCGCGCCGAGCGCGCCCCGTCCGGCCGCTCCGGAACGTCCGCGACCGCGCCCGGTCGCCCCGGCAGCCCCCCGTCCGCGTCCGGTCACGAGCGGCATGCCGCTCCCGCCGCGCCCCGTCGCCTC
>JAOUHR010000093.1 GCA_029884515.1 Gemmatimonadota bacterium | reverse complement strand
GGCCCCTGGACCGACGAGATCGCCCGGTTGCACGACGTTGGCGCAGCGGCGACGGTGCGCGGCACCAAGGGCGTGCACATCTCCGTGCCGGCGGCGCGGGTGGGGAACGTGGCCGCGGTCACGATGCTCTCGCCCGACGACGGCCGAGTGATGTTCACGCTCCCCTCCGGCTCGCACACGATCATCGGCACCACCGACACGCGCACCGCCGATCACCCGTACGAGGTGCGGGCGGCGCGGAGCGACGTGCGCTACCTCCTCTCCGCCTGCAACCACTTCTTCCCGCACGCCCGGCTCGGGGAGGACGACGTCGTCGCCGCCTGGGCGGGCATCCGGCCGCTCGTGGCGCGGCAGAAGGGCGAGGACCCGGCGTCGGCCTCGCGCGAGCACGCCATCCACCTCTCGGAGAAGAACGTGCTCACCATCACGGGCGGCAAACTCACCACGTATCGCGAGATGGCGGAGCAGTGTGTGGACGCCGCCGCGAAGCGCCTCGGTTCGCGCATCCGGCCGTGCGACACGCACCGCGCGCCGCTGCCGGGCCAGCGCCCCGCCGCGTCGCCGACGGACCAGCCGCTCGTCGCAGGACTTCCCTGGCACGCGGCGGACGTGGAGCACGCGGTCCGCGCCGAGCTCGCGGAGACGGTCGGCGACGTGCTCATCCGGCGCACCACGCTCGCGTTCGAGCAGCGCGACCAGGGCCGGGCGGTCGCGCCCGCCGTGGCGGCGCGGATGGGCGCGCTCCTCCACTGGACGGATGCCGGCATCGCGCAGGCGGTGGAGGACTACGCGGCAGAGGTGCAGCGCATCTTCTCCATCACCGACGACGTCGCGCATTGACCGCCGCGGCCGCGGTGGACACCTTCCGGTGATCCCCCCTCCGACTGCCATCATGAGAACCGCCGATTCCCACCGCGCGCTCGCCGTCGCGTGCCTCCTCGTCGTCATCGCGTTCGCAGCCGCCTGCGGCCGCGACGCCGTGCCGGCCGTCACGATCACGGCGCTCCCCTCGCCGGTCGGCGCAGGGGCCGCCGAGCCGTTCGTCGCGACCGCACCCGACGGCCGCGTGACGCTCAGCTGGCTCGCGCGCGCCACCGATTCGAGCGTGGCCCTCCGGTTCGCGTTCCTCGACTCCACGCGCACCACGTGGTCCGAGGCGCGCGAGATCCTGCGCCGCACCGACCTCTTCGTGAACTGGGCGGATTTCCCCTCGGTGGTGCCGCTCGCGGACGGACGACTGGTCGCGCACTGGCTGCAGCGGAATGGCCGCGGCACGTACGCATATGACGTGCGCATGAGTGAATCGCTCGACGAGGGCGCCACGTGGAGCGAGAGCGCGCTGCCGCACGCGCCGGGCATCCCCGCCGAGCATGGGTTCGTCTCGATCCTGCCGTTCGCGGACGGCGGGGCGGGCGTGACGCTGCTCGACGGCGGCGCGGGCCTCGTGGGCGCAGCCCGGGACGCACACCCCGCCATGCAACTCGGCTACGCCACCTGGGACGACGGCCGGGTGACCGCGACTCGCATCCTCGACACGCGCGTCTGCGACTGTTGCCAGACCGCGAGCGCGATGACATCGCGCGGTCCCGTGGTGGTCTACCGTGACCGGAGCGACGCCGAGATCCGCGACATGTCCGTCGTGCGACTCGTGGACGGTGCGTGGACGGAGCCCCGGACGCTGCACCCCGACGGCTGGGAGATCCGCAGTTGCCCCGTGAACGGACCGGCGATCGGCGCGATGCACGATTCGGTCGCGGCCGTCTGGTTCACCGGCGCGCAGGACACGGCGCGCGTGCGCGTCGCCTTCTCCGCCGACGCCGGGGCGACGTTCGGCGTGCCCGCGCGCGTGGACGGCGGCCTCCCCACCGGCCGCGTGGACCTCGAGATGCTCGATGGGCGCACGGCACTCGTGAGCTGGATCGAGCGCACCGGTGGCGACTCCGCCGAGGTGTGGGTGCGCGTCGTGCGCGCGGACGGGACGATGGGCGAGCCCGCCGTCGTCTCGCCGTCGAGCGGCGCGCGGTCGAGCGGATTCCCACGGATGACCCGCGTGCCAGGCGGCGCGGTGATCGCGTGGACCGTGCCGGGGAGTCCGAGCACGGTCAAGGTCGCGATGGTGCGCGTGGGCGCACCTTGACCCGGAGGCCCCGCAGCCGCGCCGGCCGCGCGGACTCCATCAGGAGCGCGTTCCGCGCCCTCGTCGCGGGCGCCGTCGCGCTGACGATCACCGCGGCGTGCGAGAGTTCGCGCGCGGTGCGCGGTGTCTCCATCGGCGCGCAGGCCCCGGCGTACTCAGCGCACCTGCTCGACGGCACAGACATCTCGCTCGCCGACCGGCGAGGCCAGGTGGTGTTGCTCAACATCTGGGCCACCTGGTGCAAGCCCTGTCGCGAGGAGATCCCGGCCCTCGAGTCGCTGCACCAGCGGCATGCGGCCGAGGGGCTCGACGTCGTGGGCGTGAGTATCGACCTGCCGAGCGAGCAGTCGCGCGTGGAGAGCTTCGCGAGGGATCTCGGCGCCACCTACCCCCTCTGGCTCGACCCTGACGACAAGGTGTCGAACGCCTTCCTCGCCATCGGCGTGCCCGCGACCTACCTGATCGACCGCGCGGGGACGCTCCGGTGGCGCCACATGGGACCGATCACGGCGGACGACGTCGAGCTGAACGCGGCACTCGCGAGCGCGCTCGCGGAGAGGGCCGCCCCTCCCTGAGGGGTAGCCGGGTCGCGCGGAGGGCGTGACGCCGCTCCACACCAGGGCCGCAGCGCGTCGCAATGCGCCGCGGAACAGGTCAGTCGTCGCTCTCGTGGATCGTCATCAGTTCCACGATGCGGAGCTTCCGGTTCCGCGCCGGCAACCGCAGCACCGCGAGATCGCCGACCTTCTTGCCCAACAGCGCGCGCCCGATCGGAGACGACATCGTCACCTGCCCGTCGTCGAAGTCCTCGGCGTCGCCGAAGATCATGTGGTAGTTCTCGCGCGACTTGGTGTCCTGGTCCTCCACCACGACCTTCGACCCGAGTCCCACCGCGTCGGTTGCGATCTGCGACTCGTCGATGCTCGAGAGCTTGGAGAGGCGCTGCGTGAGCTGGCCGAGGCGCGCCTGCACGAACTGCTGCCGCTCCAGGGCGGCCTTGTACTCCGAGTTCTCGCGCAGGTCGCCGAGTTCGACGGCTCTGCGGATCTCGCTGGGCAGCGTGACGTTCAGTTCGAATCGGAGCTTGTCGGCTTCGTCCGTGAGCTTCTGCTTGAGCGCCTCGATCATACGGGCGGCCCTCGGGTAGGTGACAACGGGCGCAGAAAAAAAGGTCGACGCCCGGCCGTGTGATGACCGGGCGCCGCACCGTCCTGCGTGCCGGGAGTATACCCCGCCGCCCATTATCGTTCAAGCAATGCTCCGCCTCATCGACCACGACGACGTCACCCAGCTGCATTTCTCGACACGCAGCAGTCGCGCAATGGGTTACGCCGTCAGCGCATACGTGACCCGCGGCGTGCTGATCGACACCGGGTTCCCGCACGCGGGACGCGACCTCGAAGGCTGGCTCGACGGCACCCGACCCGGCGGGGCGATCGTGACGCACGCGCACGAGGATCACGCCGGCAACATCGATCCATTGGTCCGGCGTGGCGTGCCCGTGCAGCTCGCGGCGGAGACCGAGGCCATGGTCCGCGCGCCACGCCCGATCGGCTGGTATCGGCGCGTCTGTTGGGGCACCGCAAGCCCGTTGAGGGAGCCGATCGGTCCGTTCCTCCACCCCGCACTCCAGTTGATGCCGGCGCCCGGACACTCTCCCGACCATCACGTGGTCTGGGACGCCGAGCGGGAGACCGTGTTCGGCGGCGACCTGTTCATCGGCGTGAAGGTGCGGATCGCGCACCCCGGGCAGGACGTCCGCGGCGAGGTGCGATCGCTCAAGGCGGTGCTCGCACTCGGACCGAAGCGGTTCTTCGACGCGCACCGCGGCGTCCTCGAGCACCCGAGGGAGCAGCTGGGCGCGAAGGTCGCGTGGATGGAGGAGACCATCGGCGAGATCGAGCGCCTGGCGGCCGGTGGCTGGAGCGACCGCGCCATCCGGAACGCGGTGTTGGGGCGGGAGGACTCCACCGCTTGGGTGAGCGGCGGGGACTACGCCCGGATCAACCTCGTGCGCGGGGTGCTGCAGGAGCGGGGATAGGGAGTCGCGGAGCGGCATCAGCGGGGGGCCCTCACGCCTTTGTGACCAAGGTCACATGCGAAGCGGGGTGGGCGCCCTGTCCGCCTTTCGGATGCGCACGTAGTTTCGGGTCGATGCGCTCCCGAGCGGTCGCCGCACCGTCCCGCCGCGCCCTTGCCGTCATGGTGGGGGCGCTTGCGCTCTCATCCCTGAGTTGTGGACGCGAAGTGACGGGCCCCGAGGGCGGTCGCGTGCGCTACGCCGACGGACTCTCCTTCCTCTCCGAGTTCCCCGCGCCACTCCAGAACGTGGCGGCCGGCGCCGGGTGCGTGGTGCCGTTCAATCGCGTGCGCCTCGTCTTCCGGCGCGCCGACGCGACCGCGGCGCTCGACACCGTGGTGAGCTTCGAGAGTGCGGCGGACTCGGTGGCCATCAGCTTCCGCGTGCCGATCGCGTCGAACGCTCCCGCGACGGGCGAGCCGATGACGCTCACGCTCGCGTACGTCAACGCCGCGGGCGACACCGTGTTCCGCGGCGGCCCGACTCCGGTCGTGGCGCGCGCGCTGGGTCCGGGTGATGGCCCGCCGCCGCCCGTTCCGGTGGCCCTCACCTACGTGGGGCCGGGCGCGAATGCGGCGAGCGTCACCCTCGCGCCCGACAGCCTCACCGTGGTCGCCGGCGATCCATTCACGGTGACCGGCACGGCACTCGACGGGCAGGCGTCGCCGATCGCCGGCGTCCCGCTCGTCTACACGATGCTCGATCCCGTGCGGGGTGCGCTCACCAGCTGCGGCGGTGGCGGCGGCACTACGACGACCCTTCGCGGCCTGGCCCGCGTGCGCGTCTCGCTCCCGACGGGGGCAGCGTCCGACACGAGTTACATCACCGTTCTCCCCCGCCCGAGTGCGATCGCGCTCGTCTCGGGTGGCAGCCAGTCCGCCACCGCCGGCGCGACGCTTGCGCTGCCCGTCACCGTGCAACTCAACGCGACCGACGGCCAGCCGATCGCCGGCGCCGCCATCGCGGCCGTCGTCACGACCGGCGCCGGCGCGCTCACGCCGCTCGGCACCCTGACCGACAGCCTCGGCCGGTTCGCCTTCAACTGGCGGCTCGGCACGGCGGCCGGCGTGCAGACCGTGACCGTGAGCAGCCCCGGTGCCACGTCGCTGGTCGTCTCGGCCACCGCGATCTCCACGGGCGCCGTGCGGCTCCGCATCACGCAGCAGATCGCCTCGACGTACCAGGCGGGGGACAGCATCGGCGCGCTCCTCGTCGAGGCACGGAACGCCCTCGACGCGAAGGACACGCTCTACGCCGACTCCGTGTCCCTGAGCTTCGCCGTGAACCCGACGGGCGCGACGCTCGTGGGGACCTCGCGAGTGAAGGCCGTGGCGGGCGTGGCGCGGTTCGACAACTTCCGCGTGCAGAGGTCGGGCACGGGATATCGGCTGCTCACGAGCGCCGCCGGCATCGGCGGCGACACGTCCGCCGTGTTCGCAATCACGCCGCGCAATGCGAGCGTGCTCGCGCTCGTCTCCGGCGGCAACCAGACGGCACCACCGGCGACGGCGTTGCCGCAGCCGGTGGTGGTGCGCGTCACGGACAGCTTCACGAACCCGATCGCTGGATTCAGCGTCGGCTTCGGGGTGGCCGCGGGCTCCGTCTCGGCGGCCACCGTGACCACCGATGCGAACGGACAGGCCAGTGTCACCTGGACGCTCGGGCCGGCGACCGGCGCGCAGTCACTCACCGTGACGGCGACGGGCCTCACAGGATCGCCGCTCACGGTGCTCGCCAACAATGGCGGTGGTGCCGTGACCAGCACGACGGTCGCGCCGAGCTTCGACACCCTGACGGCCATCGGCGCCGCGCGCACGCTCGTGGCGACAGCACGCGATGCGTCGAACGCGGTGGTGCCGGGCGTGTACACCTGGCTCTCGCGGACACCCGCCGTGGCGACGGTCGATTCGCTCGGCAGGGTGACCGCGGTCGCGAACGGCACGGCGTGGGTCGTCGCGACGGAAGCCGGCGGCACGCGCGACTCGTCACGGATCGTGGTCGAGCAGCGGCTGGCGACGATCAACGTCACACCCGGAACTAGGAACGTCTACCTGACCGGCACCGCGAGCTTCGCGGCGAGCGCGGTGGACGGGCTCGGTGTGCCACTCTCTGCACAGCCGACGTTCACCTGGAGCACGCAATCCTCGGCGATCGCGACCGTGACCTCGGCGGGCGTGGCGACGGGCGTGGGGCTCGGTTCCACCCAAGTGCGGGCGACGGCGGGAGCCATCACGGGCGTGGCGACGCTCACCGTGCTCACGCCGATCCAGCGGATCGCGGTAGTCCGTGACTCGGTCGGGTTCACCGTGAGTGATACCTTCTCCCTCGCGGCGCTCGCCCGCACGCGGAGCTATCGCGCAGTCGCGTACGACACGCTCGACGCGGTCATGACCGGCGTGGCGTTCACCTGGGCATCGTCGAACCCCTCGGTGGCGACACTCGACTCGATCGGGACGGTGACCGCGCGCGCGGCGGCAGCAGCGAACGGGTTCACGGCGATCCGCGCGTCGGCCCAGGGCGTCACGGGCGCGGCCGCGCTCACCGTGCAACAGGTGATGACGTCGGTGGAGATCACGCCGGCGTCGGTCACGGTCGCGGTGAACGGCTCCGCGGTCCTCACCGCCCGGCGCCGAGACGCCAACAACTACTTCATCCCGGGCGGCACCTTCACGTTCGCGTCGCAGAGTCCGGCGGTCGCGACCGTGTCGGGTACCGGAGTCGTCACGGGCGTCGCGCTCGGCGCGACGACCGTGACCGCGACGAGCGGCGCGACCACGTCCGCGCCCATCGCGGTGAACGTGAGCGCGAGCGTGCCGCCGGTGATCTCGTTCGGCCGCGACACGCTGGCGATCGGTCGCTCGGCGACGAACGTGGCGATCCCGGTCTACCTGAGCACCCCGAGT
>JAOUHR010000092.1 GCA_029884515.1 Gemmatimonadota bacterium | reverse complement strand
GCGCGCGGTGGTGCATCTCGTGCTCCTTGGCGCTGAGCAACCCCTCGAACCGCGTCTTCGGGTTCTGCCCCGTCGGGTCGGTGTAGGTCTCGTCGAGGAATCCGGGCGTCAGGCGCTCGATCCACTGCGCGAAGCGCTCGCCCTCGGACTCCAGCAGGCCCACCAGCTGCGCCTTGGTTCGCGGCTTGGACTCCTCGGCGTGGTTCCTCGCCATGATCCCGCCGAAATCATAGCCTTGGAGCGTGGTCACCTTCTTCACCTTGTGGAGGTCCTCGTGCAGCGAGGGCCCGAACGCGATGTGCGCGAGTACGCTGCGCACGGCGCGCACGCCGGGAGCGGCCACGAAATCGTACTTGTCCTCGGGGATGTCCTTCGCGATCTGCACGGTGTTCTTCCGGACCGTCCGGAACGCCGCTGCCATCTCCTTCCCGCCGTAGGTGCTCATGAGTTGCTGCCCGTGATGGAGGTGTCGGAACGTGTGGAACCGCGCCTGCCGTCGTGACGCATGTGCGGGGACCGCCTACGCGAAGATAGCGAAGGCGCCTACACGGCGGGGGCGCTCATCATCTTGCATCTTGCGCGCGCGCTGGCGCGGGTGAATAGTAGGGATGCAGAGTGAGGGCGACGCCGCCACGGCGTACAAGCGGGTCGGGCAGCATGCTCCCGGCTCCCTCCGTTCCGCGGGGGGCGATGCGCGAAGGCGCCGCGTGCGTGGACCCGCTGCCAAATCCCCGCCATAGGGCGGGCGATCCGTCGACTTGCGACGGCAAGGGAGCGCCGGGGAGGATCCTCCCCGGCGCTCTCATGTTCGCAGGGCACGCCAGGTCAAGATGGGCGCACGCCGGCGGCCATGGTCCCATCACGCTGCGGACGGCGGATCCGTCGGACCCGGCAAGTCCTCGATCCGCGTCGCGAACCGGATCCCGAAGCCGTCGGGATCGCGCACGGTGAAATCGCGCTGGCCGTAGTGGCGATCCGCGATCGGGGTCGCGACCGGCACCCGGAGGGCTCGCACGCGGCGCCACATCGCGTCGACGTCCGGCACCATGACGCGCACGTTCGCCCGCTCGCTCCCCTCGTGCGGCGGCAAGTCCGGGCGCTCATCGAGGAACCAGAGGCGGCCCTGCCAGTGCAGTATCGCGAATCCGCCCGTCCGGCTCTCGAGCTCGAAGCCCAGGTCGCAATAGAAGTCGAGCGAGCGGTCGAGGTCGCGGACGAACACCTCCACCACGAGCTCGGGTGTGCGGTGATCGGCGCCGTGCTCAACCATCGGCGACGCCGGACGGGAGCACGCCCAGGGCCTCGAGTTGATGCAGATGATGCTTCAGGTGGAAGACGTAGTCGTCCATGAAGTAATCGAGGGTGGCCGGCTGGCCGGGGCCCGGCGCCCGCGACGCGAGGTCGTCGAGGTTGTGCCGGTCGTGCGCCCGCAGGCGGACGGACTCGGGCACCGCGCGCATCACCCGGCTGATATGGAGGTTGAATGCGAGCCACAGGTCGAGCAACTCGGCCCAGGGAGCTTCCTGGTACTGCTGCCTCGACACCCACGCGTCCTGCTCGTAGCCAAGGAAGACGAGGTCGTCCTGCCAGGCCGCGCGGACGAAGCGCTGATGGTTGTTCGACGCCGAGTCGATGAGGTGCCCGATGATCTCCTTCGGCGACCACGCGGTGGGCCCTGGGCGCCGGGCGGCGTCCGTCTCGGACACGCGGCGAAGGTGCGTCGCCGATCGACGGACGGTGTACACGAGATCATCGGCATAGTGCATGGAGAGCTCCTCGAGGATGCGTGGAATGATGCGGCGAGGGCGCGGCGCCGCAAGCGCCGCGCCGCCTCCTGTCGTGACTCCCTCGCGCCCGTTGGTGCGCCCGGGCGCGCTATCTTTCCCGTGTGTCCAGCGCCCCCTTCACGCGTGCCGACGCCGTGCGCCGTGGGCAGCGGCTCGCCGTCGCAACGATCGCCTACAACAGCCTCGAGGCGGTGCTCTCGGTGGGCGCCGGCCTGTTCGCAGGCTCGATCGCGCTCGTCGGGTTCGGTCTCGACAGCGTGCTCGAGGTGACGAGCAGCCTGGCCGGCGTCTGGCGCCTGCGAGCCGACACGACGCACGCCGAACGCGAGCGCTCAGAGCGTCTCGCGCTGCGAGTCATCGGCACCTGCTTCGTGCTCCTCGCCGCGTACGTCTTCGTGGACGCGCTCCGCGCCCTGCTGCTGCGCAAGGAGCCGTCCGATTCGCCGCTGGGCATCGCCGTGGCCGCGGGCTCGCTGGTGGTGATGCCGCTGCTGGCGCGCGCCAAGCGTCGCGTGGCGGCCCAGCTCGGGAGTCGCGCGCTGACGGCGGAGGCGCGGCAGACGGAGATCTGCACCTATCTCTCGGCGATCCTGCTCGCAGGGCTCAGCCTCAACGCCGCTTTCGGCTGGTGGTGGGCCGATCCGGTCGCCGGGTTGGCGATGGTGCCGCTGATCGCGTGGGAAGGAGCGGAGGCGGTGCGGGGGCGGACGGTGTGTGCGGACTGTGCGGCGCCGCTGCTCTTCGACTGAGGTGGTGGGATCGGGCTCGCGCTGGCAGCTCACGGTCCGTTGGGACCAGGGTGATCTCCGGTGTCGCAGCGCATGCCGATCGCCTCATGGGTGGAGGAGCTTGTAATAGAAGATCGTCGAGTGCAGTCCACCATCCGGCGTTCTCGCGTACGCGGGGATCTCCCCCGCCCATATCCAACCGAGCCGTACATACATCCACTCGGCCGCGCGCTCAGGCTGCGTGTCGAGGTGAAGCAGCGTACGCCCCTCGGCGCGGGCCTCCTCCTCGAGCCGTGCCATGAGCGCGGTCCCGAGCCCGTGGCGACGCGCGCGTGTGTGGACGAGCACTTTCTGCACCTCTGCGCGATGCACGCCGTTCGGCTTCGCGCAGAGGCCGAGTTGGGCGCTGCCCACCACGGCGCCGTCGAGCGAAGCGACCAGGAGCACGCGGCTGCCCGCCGCCACGTCGGCGATCACCTCGTCCCAGTAGCGGCGCGCCACGGCGTCCGGAATCGGGTGGAGGAAGCCGACGGAGGCGCCGTCGCTCACGGCGTCGCGCAGGAGCTCGACCAGCGGTGGCACCAACGAACGTGCGGCCTCGGCGGTGACGCGCTGGATCGCAGGGACGAAGAGGGTCACGCGCTCGGGCAGGGCGAGGATGTGGACTGGCGGGCACGACGCGAGGAGAAATAGAGAGGCCGAGCCGCCCGGACGCGAGGGCGTACTACATTTCGCGATCGCACGGCGCCCCGTGCGCTTCCCCGACCGGCCACCCCAAACCCGAGCGGTCCGATGCTCAAGCGTTCCACTCCGGCTCTCCTCGCGTCCTTCGCCGTAGCGGCCCTCACCGGCACCTCGGCGGGCGGTCAGCAGGTGCACAGGCTCCCCGCCACACCCAGCACCGTCGCCTACGGCTACTACTGGTCCGAGGCGAAGCCCGTGCTGACGATCAGCTCGGGCGACATCGTCGAGGTGGAGACGATGCTCACCAACTCGCCCGCCGGCCTGGAGCGGATGGGCGTCACACCCGCGGACATCCCGCAGAACCTGCGTGACATCGTGGAACAGGTGACGGGCGACCGGCGCGGTCCTGGCGGGCACATCCTCACCGGCCCGATCTTCGTCACGGGCGCCGAGCCCGGCGACGTGCTCGAGGTGCGCATCCTCTCGATCAACCTCCCCCTGCCCTACGGCTACAACGGGTGCAGCGGCTTCATGCGCGAGTTCTGCGTATCCGTCGCGGACAGCGTCGCGCGCGCGTCGGGAAGCGCGGCCACGGTCGCCCGCGGTGGCGCGTCACGCCTGATCCACCTCGACCGCGAACGGATGACCGCCGAGGTCGCGCCGGGCATCACCGTCCCGCTGCGCCCCTTCTGGGGCAGCATCGGCGTCGCGCCCGACGCGGCGCTCGGCCGCGTGAGCAGCAATCCGCCGCACCGGCACGCGGGCAACATGGACAACAAGGAGCTCGTCGCGGGCACCACGCTCTTCGTGCCGGTGTTCGCCCCAGGGGCGCTCCTCGCACTCGGCGACGGCCACGCCGCGCAGGGCGACGGCGAGGTGGACCAGACCGCGATCGAGACGAACCTCACGGGCCGGATCCAGGTGATCGTGCGCAAGGACCTCCGGCTGGAGTGGCCGCGGATCGAGACGCCGACCCACTGGATCACCATGGGCGCCGACACGTCGCTGGTGGTCGCCACTCGCACCGCCATCAGCCAGATGGTGCTGTTCCTCGTCGAGACCAAGGGGATCACGCGCACCGAGGCGTACCAGGCGGCGTCGATGGCCGCCGATCTGCACATCACCCAGCTGGTGGACGGGAACGTCGGGGTGCACATGATGATCGCGAAGTCGTACCTCGGCCGGTCACGCTGACCACCCGACGAGCCGCCACGCGCGCCCCTTGGCAGTGCGCCCCGACCACCCGCAGATTCCCCACGTGAAACGGACCACGGGGATCTTCTCCACCGCCATCCTGCTCGACATCTGGGAGACCCGGGTCGGGCGGGTGCTGCACGCGTTCGGGCTCGACACCGTCCGGACGACGATCCTCACGCTCGCGCTGGTGGCGACGGTGCTGCCCACGCTCGCCATGGGATACCTCTCCTACCGGCAGAACAAGCGCGCCGTCGAGGCGAGGGTGGACGAGCAACTCTCCACCCTGAGCATGACCACGGTGCGGGAGGTCTCATTATGGCTGCGGGAGCAGCAGTCGGACCTGAAGACGTTCGCGACGTCGTACGCGGTGTTCGAGAACCTGGAACGCACGTCACCGCAGACACGGCAGCGCCTCCTCGACTACCTCTCGTCGCTGAAGGAGAGGTTCATCGACATCGATGAACTGATGGTGGTGACCCCGGACGAGCGCACGGTCGCGAGCGTCGGCGATGGCGAAGGGCGGCTGCACCTGCCCGGCGCCTGGATGTCCCGGTCGAGGCAAGGGGACGTGGTGCTTGGCGAGCCCATGCCGAGGGACTCGGGCCTCGCCGCGACGATCGAGGTCGCACTCCCGATCGTCAGCGGCGCGACGAGCCGCTTCTTGGGCGTCCTCGGGGCACGCCTCAACCTCGAGCGACTCACCCTCGATCTCCACGGTCCATTGGCGGGTTCGGCGCTCCGCCTGCTGATCGTGCGCCCCGACGGCGTCGTGATCGCCTCGTCCGCGGACCCGTCGGCGGGCGGCACCCCGCCGACCTTCTCCGCCTACGACGCGGCGACGATGGGGCGCCTCGGCGGACCCGACAGCCTCGCCGTCACGTACGAGGCGCCCGACGGCCTCACGGTGCTCGGGGTCCGCGAGGAGATCAGCGGCACTGGTTGGGTCGCCATCGCGGAGGCTCCGTCGGACCTTGCCTTCGCGGAGATCTCTCGGCTCAGGAACGCCACGGTGCTGTTGCTCCTCGTCCTCGTGCTGATCGTCGGCTCGCTGGCCTACGGGCTCGGTCTCCTGATCGTCCGGCCGCTCGAACGGCTCTCCCTCGCGGCCACTCGGGTGGCGAGCGGCGATCTCGAGGTGGGGGTCCCGCCCTCCGGTGGCAGCGAGCTGACGCACCTCGCGGGCGTATTCAACGAGATGGTGGGCCGCCTCCGGAGCGGTCGGGACGAGCTCGAGCGGCTCTCGGTGACCGACGAGCTCACGGGTCTCGCGAATCGCCGCCACCTCACCTCCGAACTCGGGCGGGAACTCGTGCGCAGCGCCCGGCAGGAGCACCACGCCGCGATCCTCATGCTGGACGTGGACCACTTCAAGCAGTTCAACGATACGCACGGCCACCAGGCCGGCGACGCCGTATTGAAGCGGCTCGCGGAGACCATGCGTGCTGCGGTGCGGGAACTCGACACCGTGGCACGCTACGGCGGCGAGGAGTTCCTCGTGATCCTGCCCGAGACGCCGGCCGCTGAGGCGGCACGTGTGGCCGAGCGCATCCGCGCCGGCGCCGAGAAGGACCGCTTCGCGCCGGTCGAGGGCGCGGAGGAGGTCGTGGTCACGGTGTCGATCGGATACGCGGTGTTCCCGGACGATGCCACGACGCCCGACGCGCTCATCACCGCCGCGGACAAGGCGCTCTACGCGTCGAAGACCGCCGGACGGAACCGCGTGAGCAGCGCGGGCGCGAAGTCGGCCGGGAAGAAGCGCTAGCGCTCCGGTGCGCCGGACACCGTACCCTTCACCAGAGCCTGGTGCACCCAGGCCGTGCGTCCGTCATCGAGCGTGACGCGGACCCACTCCTGTGCGTATGCCAGTCCCGTGAGCGCCGTCCCGGCGTCCACGGTCGTGACGATCGCGCTGGAGATGCTCGGTCCGGCACGCAGGTTGGTGCGGGTGGTGGTGGAGAGCGGCACGGGCACCGCGAAAGACGACTCGCCGGCGCGCGCGCCCTGCCCGGACTCGGCGATCCGGCCGCGCCCGAGCGTCGCGGCGCGCTTCGCTTCCGTGGCGAGGTAGACGGCGCCGGCGTAGTTCCCTTCGTCGAACGTCCTGCTCGCCGATTTCAGGGACGCGTCTGCCTTCTGCACCTCGGGTGGCACCTGCTGCCCGGAACGCCCACGCAGCTGCCGCAAGGTGACCTCGGCCTCAGCGATCGCCGACGCGGCCTCCGCCCGTGTCGCCAGGCTGCGCAGCCGCGCCATGGCGCGCACCACCTCGGTGGTCGCCTCCTCGTAACGACGCTCCGCGTCGGCGAGTTGCGCCGAGCGTTCGAGCAGCTCCATGCGCAACTGCGCAGCCTCGCGCTCGAGCGTCGCGTCCCGCACGGTCACGGTCTCGGCCGCCACGGGCGCCGGCGGGGCAGCCGGGGGCGCCGCGACCACGGGGGCAGGCGCGGCCGCGGGCGGTGCCGGCTTCGCGCAGGCCGACGCGAGCGCCATCACCGCGATGAGTCGATTGAGCCGCATGGTGGCCTCCCAGGGTACCGATGTCCTCGTCGCGCATGCTCGGAGAGTGAACGAAGGTGTGCCAACCCGGGCAGAACCGCCACTGGCACTGTCACGATCTGGGCACGGCCGGTCGGCGAGCACCGGCAGGAATGGCCTGACGGGACCGGACGTCGACTGCCCTCCTGGCGCTCGCGGTGGCGCACCGGCGGGGGGGGGGGGGGGGGCAAGTCGGCC
>JAOUHR010000497.1 GCA_029884515.1 Gemmatimonadota bacterium | reverse complement strand
ATAGCCGGTCCTGGAGCTTCAGATAGGGCATCGAGAGGTGAAACTACGGGTTCGGCAGGGGGGTCGGCAAGCGTCAGGCGCTCGCGCGAGCGGCGGCGTCCCACTCTCCTGCCTGCAAGAGATGGAGACGCGCGTAGAGCCCGCCGCGCGCAAGGAGCGATCGGTGCGTCCCGCGCTCGCGCACCACCCCGTGATGGAGCACCAGGATCTCCGTCGCACCCGTGATCGTGCTCAGCCGATGGGCCACGGCGATCGTGGTCCGTCCCTGCATCAGGCGCGCGAGCCCCCGCTGGATCTCGGCCTCGATCTCGCTGTCCACGGCACTCGTCGCCTCGTCGAGCAGCAGGAGCGCCGGGTCGGCGGCGATGGCGCGCGCGAAGGAGAGCAGCTGCCGCTCGCCCACGCTCACGGAACTGCCACGCTCGCCGAGCTGGTGGTGCAGCCCGCCGCCCAGGCGGCGCAGCACGCGGTCCGCCCCCACGCGCGCCGCGGCGGCCTCCACCTCGGCGTCCGTCAGCGGGTTCGCCAGCCGGATGTTCGTCGCCACGTCGCCGGCGAACAGGAAGATGTCCTGCTGCACGTAGCCCACCACGCGGCGCAGCTCATCCACGCTCATCGTGCGGATGTCGGTCCCGTCGAGGAGGATCCGCCCGCGCTGCGGCTCGTAGAATCGGAGCAGGAGGTTGATCACCGTCGTCTTCCCCGCCCCGGTGTGGCCGACGAGCGCGAGGGTCTCGCCCGGGCGCACCGTGAAGCTCACGCCGCGGAGGACCCATTCCGGCTCGACGCCCGAGGCCGGCGTCGCGGCGGGCAGGGCATCGGCCGCTCCCGCGGCGGCCGGCGCACCCGCGACGTGCGACAGGTCGTACGCGAACCAGACCTCCTCGAACGCGACCGTCACGCCCTGCGCCGCCGCCCGGCGCGGGGGGAGCGCCGGCGCGGTGGCGCCCGGCGCGGCCGTCCCCTCCGCCGGCGGCGTGTCGAGCAGGCGGAAGATCCGTTCCGAGCTCGCCATCGCCTGCTGCAGCGTGTTGTACTTGTCGGAGAGGTCCTGCAGCGGCTGGTAGAACCGGCGCGCGAGCTGGATGAACGCCGCCACCGTCCCGACGGTGAGCACGCCGCGCGCCACGGCGGGCGCGGCGGCGACGATCAGCGCCGCGAGCGCCACGGTCGTCAGGATCTCGATCGCCGGGAAGTACAGCGCGTACACGGTGATCGAGCGCAGGTGGGCGTCGAGGTGCTGCCGGCCCAGCTCGGCGAACCGCGCCTCCTCGTGCCGTTCGCGCCCGAAGAGCTGCACCACCCGCATCCCGGCGAGGCGCTCCTGCAGGTAGGCGTTGATCCGCGCCAGCCGGGTGCGGATCTCACGGTACGCCTCGCGCACCTTCACGCGGAACCTGCGCGAGACCCAGAGGATGCCCGGCACCACGAGGTACGCCGCGAGCGCCAGTCGCCAGTCCACCAGCACCATCAGGATCGTGATCGCCAGCAGCGTGAAGAGGTCGCCGAGCCCCGCCACCACGCCGGAGGCGAAGAGTTCATTGAGCGACTCGACGTCGCTCGTCACGCGCGTGACGAGCCGCCCCACGGGGTTCCGGTCGAAGAAGGTGACCGGCAGCCGCTGCAGGTGGGCGAAGACCTGGCGCCGCAGGTCGTGCATCACCCGCTGGCCGAGGATGCCGGTGAGGAGCGTCTCCGAGTAGTTGCATGCCACCTGCGTGAGGAGCGCCACCACGAGGAGGATCACCGACTGGCGGATCATCGTGCCGTCCGCGGCGGGGATCGCCACGTCGATCACGCGGCGGGTGAGCATCGGGGGCACGAGCTGCAGCGCGCCCTCCACCATGAGGGCGAGCACGGCGCCCACCACCAGCCCGCCATAGGGCCGCACGTACAGGAGCAACCGGCGGGCGAGTGGGCCGTCGAACGCCTTGCCGAGTGCCTCTTCCTCGTGCTGGATGGCTGCGGGCGCGGTCACGCCGGGAATCTATCGCGACGGGTCGGGCCGGACCGCCGCGAGGCCGCCTCGCGCAGGGCTGGACGCCTGCACCCGGCGATAGATTCCCCTCGGTGAAGGACCGCATCCGCGTCCGGGGCGCCCGGCAGCACAACCTGCGCGACATCGACGTCGACTTCCCGCGGCGTGCCATCACGGTCGTCACGGGGCCCTCGGGCTCGGGCAAGTCCTCCCTCGCCTTCGACACGATCTACGCCGAGGGCCAGCGCCGCTACGTCGAGTCGCTCTCGGC
>JAOUHR010000091.1 GCA_029884515.1 Gemmatimonadota bacterium | reverse complement strand
CGAGCGGCACCAGCTCACCGCTGGCACCACCTGGCACTCGGCCGGACTGATGGTGACGTTCGGCTCCACCTCCGAGACCTCGACCGAGTTCCGCAAGTACACGCGCGACCTCTACGCGCGCCTCGAGGCGGAGACGGGCCAGGCCACCGGGTTCAAGCCGGTGGGCTTCATCGAGTGCGCGATCGACGAGGACCGGCTCGAGGAGTACCGGCGCGTCTCCACCTTCAACCGCTACTGCGGCGTGGACGTGCACGAGATCTCCGCGAAGGAAGTGCAGGAGCTCTTCCCCGTCGCACGCACCGACGACATCATCGCCGGCTTCTACGTGAAGGAGGACGGGCGCGTCGATCCGGTGGACGTCACGATGGCGCTGGCCAAGGGCGCGCGGATGCAGGGCGCGACGATCCTCGAGGGCGTCGCGGCCACCGGACTCATCACGGCGCGGGGCGCGGTGGCCGGCGTTCGCACCTCGCAGGGCGACATCAGCTGCGAGATGGTGATCAACTGCGGCGGCGCGTGGGGCCGCGAGATCGGCGAGCAGGCGGGCGTGACCATCCCGCTGCAGGCCGCCGAGCACTACTACCTCCTCACCGAGGAGATCCCCGGCGTCTCCAAGTCGTGGCCCGTGCTCGAGGATCCCGCGTCGTATGGCTACTTCCGCGAGGAGGGGGGCGGCCTGATGATCGGCCTCTTCGAGCCGGTCTGCGCGCCCTGGAACATCGCCCGGATGCCCGACGACTTCGCCTTCGGCGAGATCCCGCCCGACTGGGATCGCGTGGGCGGGTACATCGAGACCGCGATGAAGCGCGTGCCGATCTCGTTGCAGACGGGCGTGAAGAAGCTCTTCTGCGGCCCCGAGTCGTTCACCCCCGACCTGCGCCCCTGCCTCGGCGAGGCGCCGGAACTCACGAACTACTTCGTCGCCGCGGGATTGAATTCGATCGGCATCCTCACCGGCGGCGGCGTGGGGCGCGCGATGGCGCACTGGATGCTGAACGGCCGCCCCGACGTGGACATGACCGGCTTCAATCTCGACCGGCTCCACAAGTACCAGGCGAATCCCGAGTACCGGCGCACGCGCACGGTCGAGTCGCTCGGGATGGTCTACCAGACGCACTACCCCAACCGTTCGATGACCACCGCACGCGGTGCCAAGCGCGCGGCGATCCACGAGCGGCTCGTCGCGAAGGGCGCCTGGTTCAAGGACGTGAGCGGCTGGGAGGGCGCCGACTGGTACACGCCGGATGGTTCGCCGCCGGAGCCGGAGCCGCTCACGTTCGGCCGCCCCGCGAGCTGGGAGAACTGGAAGGCGGAGCACGAGGCGTGCCGCACCGGCGTGATCCTGATGGACATGTCGTTCATGTCGAAGTTCCTCGTGCAGGGGCGCGACGCGGGGCGCGTGCTCAACTGGATCTCCGCCAACAACGTGGACGGGAAGCACGGCCGCACGACCTACACGCAGTGGCTGAACGCGGAGGGCAAACTCGAGGCCGACCTCACGGTCACCAAGCTCGAGGAGACCTTCGGCAGCGGCGACGTGGGGACGCGCTTCCTCGTGGTCGCATCCGACACGGCGCACCGCCACGTGGAGACCTGGCTGCGCCGCCACACGCCGGCCGACGCGCACTGCTTCACCTCCGACGTCACGAGCGCGTACGCGCAGATCAACATCCAGGGCCCGCGGTCGCGGGAGCTGCTGCAGAGCGTCACCACTGCCGACCTCTCGAACGAGGCGTTCCCCTTCCGCACGGCGCGCGAGGTGGACATCGGCTTCGCCCGCGTCCTGCTGGTGCGCATCACCTACCTCGGCGAGCTCGGATACGAGCTCTACATCCCCACCGAGCAGGCGGTGGCCACCTACGACCTCGTGGTCGAGGCGGGGCGCGCGTTCGGCCTCCGGCACGCCGGGCTCAAGGCGCTCGCGAGCCTGCGCATGGAGAAGGCCTACCGCGATTATGGCCACGACATCGACAACACCGACAGCGTGCTCGAGGTGGGGCTCGGATTCGCCGTGAGCCTGAAGAAGCCGGGCGGCTTCCTCGGGAAGGATGCGGTGCTCGCGAAGAAGGCGGCGGGGATCAGGAAGGAGCTCGTGCAGATCCTCGTGAAGGATCCCAAGCCGCTCATGATGCACGCCGAGGTGGTGCTGCGGGACGGCGTGCCGATGGGGTACGTGCGGGCCGCGAGCTACGGGCATACGCTGGGCGGCGCGGTGGGGCTGGCGATGATCGAGCGCGCGACCGTGCCGATCGACGACGCCTGGCTGGCCGGCGGCACGTGGGAGGTGGAGATCGCGGGTACGCGGTATCCGGCGGTCGCGTCGCTCAAGCCGATGTACGACCCCGAGATGGCGCGCATCAAGGCGTAGGGGAGGCGCGGACACCGCGCGGCGGCACGAACGGCGGACGAGTCGCCCTGCTGCCTGTCGACGCACGCTGCGGGGCGGCAACCTCCAAGGGTCGTTCCCCTCGTGGTTCCGCACTCCACCGTGACCTCCATGCTCCGCTCGCTCACCCGCCGCGCCCTCGCTCGAGGCCGTGAGCAACATGCTCCAGGCGGCGCGATGCAGGGCGCCGAGGTGGCGCCGACCACCGCGCAGGTGGCGGCGTGCACGAACGCGCGCGCAACTCACTGCCGTGATGGCGCGCGGGAAGGCCGCGCACGCCAGGGCGGCCGCGCTCGACTGCGTGCGGCCGCATCAGGCGTTTCCCGGACGGCGGTCGCCTGAACGCGGCCGCCGTCCGTGACGTAGAGGAACGTGACCCTTCCCCGCACCCCCGCACCGGAGTGACGATGCAATCCCACGGGCTCGCCCGTCTGTCCCTGCTCGTCCCGTTCGTCCTCGCCCCCGCGCTCGCGCAGGCGCAGGGCGCCCCCGCCGTCAATCGCTACGGCAACCCCGCGCGCGTGATGCCGGCGCCCACCGCGGCCGCCATCACCGCGCGCGACCTGCGGATCCGGCTCTACCAGTTCGCCGACGACTCGATGATGGGCCGCCAGGTCGGCCGCGAAGGCAACATGAAGGGCACCGACTACATCGCCCGTGAGGTCAGGCGGCTCGGGTTGCTGCCCGCCGGCGACAACGGAACCTACTTCCAGGTGCTTCCCTATCACTTCCACCAGTTCACGTCGCACTCGCGACTCACGGTGGACGGCAACCCGATCGTATGGAACGACGGCTTCGTCGCCGTGCCTGGGCCACGCGCGCCGCGACCGATCGCCGACGCCGAGGTGATCTTCGGCGGCACCGACGGCGACACCACCACGCAGATCAGCGCGGCCGACGCGGCGGGCAGGTTCGTCGTGCTGCTGCCGCGCGTGGCGACGCCGGGCGGCCAGCAGGCATTCGGCGGCCGCCGCGGGTTCGGCGCAGGCGCGCCCAGCCGCTTCGCCGACGCAGCCGCGATCGCGACCATCGACCTCGACGCGCTATCGGCGGCCGAGCGTGCGGCGATCAATGCACCCATCGTGGCGTCGCTGAGCAGTGGCGGACGCGGTGGTCCGCCTCGCGCGCCCGACGCCGGGCCGGTGGATTCGGTCGCGCTACTCAAGGCGCAGCTCGCACAGTTGCAGCCGCAGGCCACGTTCCGCATCACCCGCGCCGCGGCCGCGCAGCTCTTCGCCCGCAAGACCTTCGCCGGCGTGGTCGCCGGCACCAAGGGCGGGACCGTGAACGCCTCGCTCGACTACATCGAGACGCCATCACCGTACGGCCGCAACGTGGTCGCGGTGATCCCGGGCAGCGACCCGGTGCTGAAGAGCCAGTATGTCGCGATCGGCGCGCACAACGACCACGTGGGGATGAACACGCCGGTGGACAAGGACTCGCTCAAGGCGTTCAACGACCAGCGGATCCGCCTGCAGATCGCGAACGGCATGAAGGCGGTCCCGCCCGAGGCCCTCGCGCGGATCAGGGTCGACATGGACAGCATCCGGAAGCTCTACCCCAAGCCGCGGCTCGACTCGATCAACAACGGCGCCGACGACGACGGCTCGGGCTCGATGGCGGTGCTCGAGATCGCCGAGGCGATCCAGGCGATGCGGGTGAAGCCGAAGCGGTCGACGCTCTTCGTCTGGCACACCGGCGAGGAGGCGGGGCTCATCGGCTCGGCGTTCTACACGCGCAACCCGACGCTGCCGATCGACTCGATCGTGGCGCAGCTCAACATCGACATGATCGGGCGCGGCCGCGCCGAGGACCTGCCGGGGGGCGGCGATGAGTACGTCGGCGTGGTCGGATCGTTCTTCGACTCCAAGGACCTGGGCGAGCAGGTGCAGGCCGTCAACAAGAAGCAGGCGAAGCCGCTCACGCTCGACTACAAGTTCGACGAGCCGATCGACTGGGCGAGCTACAACAACATCTACGGCCGCAGCGACCACTTCAATTATGCGCGCCAGGGCATCCCGATCGCCTTCTTCTTCACCGGCCTCCACGGCGACTACCACCAGCGCAGCGATGAAGCGGAGTTCATCGATTATCCGCACTACGCGAAGATCACGAACTTCATCCGCGACCTGACGGTCGAGGTGGGGAACGGGCCGCGGCCGCGGCTCAACGGGACCAAGCCCGTGAAGCCGAAGGTGATCATGTAGGGGTCAGGGCGCCTTCGCGACCTCCACCACGAGCCGCACGAGCGCCTCGACGTCGCGCAGGTCGAGCACCTCGGCCGGCCCGTGCGAGTACCGCCCGGGCCACGAGAGCCCGATGTTGTCCGGCCCCCATTGCTGGATGGCCGAGCCGTCGGTGCCGCCGAAGGTCGTGCCGACCTGCAGCGGGATGCCGTGCTCGCGCGCGATGCGGATGATGCGCTCGCGCTCGCCGCGCGGGACGAGGCTGCTGTTGTCGAGGCCGCGGAGCACGGCGCCCGCGCCAAGCGGCGCGAGGGCGAAATGCGGGGACTCCTTGGGCGTGTCGCTCGAGACGAAGGTGTCCACGCTGTAGACGCGCTTGAGCGGGCGGCCGTACCGGTCGCCGAAGGAGCGGGCACCGTTGAGGCCGCCCTCCTCCTGCACCGACCAGACGAAGATCACCTTGTGGTCGAGCGCCTCCGGCTCGATGCGGGCGATCGCCTGGAGGAGCGCGGTGGTGCCGGTGCGGTCGTCGCTGCCGCGGCCGGTGACGCGGGTGCCGAGGAGCCGGTCGGCGCGCTTGTACGCCGTGAGGCTCAGGCCGGGGCGCACGCCGCGCGCGACGAGTTGCGCCGAGTCCATGCCGAACCAGGCGGTGAGTGCGCCGGGTGAGCGCGTGCGGCCGCTGTCGCGTGGGACGAAGACGCCGCGCAGCGGCGCGCGCCCGGCGGCGCCGGCATCGAAGTGGAGGTACGCGGGCACTCCTTCCCACGAGGGGATGACCGCGCCGCCGCGCGACCGCAGCGTGACCCGCCCATCGGGAAGGACGGAGGCGACCTCGAACCCGACCTCGTCCGTGTGCGCGATGAACGCGACCGAGTCACGGTCGGGACCCATCGCGACGATGATGTTCCCCATCGAGTCCACCACGGCCTTCGCGCGCGCCCACGCCGGCAGCGCGGCGAGCACCGCCTCCCGCACGGGACCCTCGTGTCCGGAGACGCCCGGCAGGTCCACGAGCGACATCCACTGGCGTTCGATCGCTCCCGCGTCGCCGGCGCGCGGGGGGAGGGTGCGGGCGGAGTCGAGCGGCGGTGCGATCCACGGGATCGCGCCGGCGCGCAGCGCGGCCCGCCCCGCAGCGATGGGCTGCCCCGCCGCGCCGCGCACCGCCGCGAGCAGCGCCACCGCGTCCTCACTCGAGATCGTCTCCACCATGCTGCCGGCGAACCGCACGCGCGGGGCGATCACGCGGACCGTGTCGGCCTGCAGCACCTGCGAGAGCGCGCCCTGATCACGGCCAAGGCGCGCACTCGTGGCGTACGCCTGCGCCCCCGCGTGCACGCCGTCCTCGACGATCGTGAGTGAGGCGACTCGGCCGAGCGAGACCATGAAGCGCGCGAGCGAGAGCCAGCCGTAGCTCCGCCCCGTGCTGATCACGAAGATCGTCTCGCCGGCACGCGGCTCGCCGGTGCTGGCGGCGGTCGCGACGGCGGCACAACCGGCGCGCGCGCCGGCCGCAGGCCCGGCGGCGTGGCCCTCGAAGGTCCACGCCGGCCGGTCGAGCGCCAGCGGGTCGAGCAGCTGGATCCCCGCCTGCGCGACCTCGGCGGCCGACGCGGCGCCGACGTCCACCCAGAGGTCATCCATCGTGCTCGCGAGCGTGTCGGCCCGGTGCTGCTGCGTGAAGTGGCCGTTCGCGACCGCCACCACGCCCGCCAGGTGTCCGCTGCGCGCCGTGAACACGGCCACGCGCTGCGCCTCGTGGAACTGGTCCCAGAGCTGGTGCGCGGCGTTCCCGGTGCGACGCACGCGGAGGTAGCCGTCCGCCGTCACCTGACTGACCACGTACGCCGGCACGTCCATCCCGCACGCGACCACGCGGCGTGGCAGGCCGCTGCCCACGCGCCGCACGAGGCTGCCGTGCCCATCGGCGTTCCAGCCCGTGAGCGCTCGCCCCACGCGCGCGATCGTCTCCTCCTCGGCGCCCGGCGGCGCGATGATCGAGATCCAGGCGCTCAACGCCTCGGCGACGGGATCGGGCTCCGACGGCACCTGCGCATGCGCCGGGCGCACCGTCGCGCTCGCGAGGGAGAGGATCACGAGAGGAGCAAGGGCACGGCGCATCGGTCACCCGTCGGCAGATGTGGTGGAAGGCATGGGACGAGGTCCAAGTTATTGCGCGCGCGGCGCTTCGTCGCGCGGTGTGTCCCTCGGAGACACGGGAGGTGGGGAGAATGGGGAAACCGCACGGAGCGGCGCCCGTACGGTCTCACACGGCTCCGACCCGCGGCGCCTAGCAACCATCTCCGGCGTCGTGCTGTCCGAACCGACGACCCCTCTCGAAAGGACACCGGATGACGTTCCGTGCCACGATGCGCACGCCGGTCGGCGCAGCGACCCTCCACGCGTCACTCATGGCGCTCTTCCTCGCCACGACGCTCGCGACCTCCGCGGCCGCGCAGGGCAACGCGGTGAGCTCCGCCGGCCGCACCACGCTCTCCGCGACCGCCACGCACGCCACCGAGCCGGTCCGCATCGACGGCCGCGCCGACGACGCGGTCTGGCGCACCGCCGC
>JAOUHR010000496.1 GCA_029884515.1 Gemmatimonadota bacterium | reverse complement strand
GCCGGAAGTCGGGGTGGCGGCAGTGGACGCTGGCGCCGTGAACGGTGTGGGCGCGACGATCGGCGCCGGTGCCGGCGTCGCCATCGGCGTCGCCATCGGCGTCGCCATCGGCGTCGCCGCCTGCGCACCGGGCCCGAAGGGCGTGATCGATGCGGCCGGGGGCGTGAGTCCCGCGCGGCGCTGACGGGGCGGCGACACCTGCATCGGCGCCGGCGGCGTGCCTGCGAGGCGCTGGTGCAGCGCGAGGAATCGCGGCGCCACCGACGAGGCGTCGGCCTCCGGCTGGCTGAGCTCCGTGCCCGCCTCGTCGAGCACCCAGAGGGCACGGTTCTCGAGCGACGCCGCGCCGCGTTCGGTCGCGAGGAAGAGGTTCGCGACCTCCGTGGCGGAGAAGCTCTGCGCGGCCAGCGCCAGCGAACGGACGGCGCTCCGGAGCTCGCGGCCCACGCGGTCGCGCGTCGCCGCGTCCACCGCCGTGCGGCCCTCCGCGACGAGGCGCCGGAGGTGCTCCGCCTGGCTCACCACCTCGAGGCGGAACCGTTCGGTGGCGGTGGTCGGCGGGTTGGCGCCCGGCTGGACGAGCGCCGCGCCGGCATCGTCGGGGAAGAGATTGCTGATGGGCACCACGTGTTCGCTCTCGCGCAGGCCCCCCCGGATGGTCTCGGCGGCATGGGCGAACTCGCGCACCGCAGCCGAGTCGGTGGGCGGGAGTCCGCCGCGTCGGACGGCCTCACCACCCTCGAGCAGCACCCGCGCGGCGGTGCGGAAGAGCCGGCGGCGTTCGGCCGTCGCGTCCTCGTTGCGGAGCTCCACGGGCTTGGCCGCGGCGTCCACCGCGTCCACCACCTCCGCGAGCGGCGGCAGGTCGCGCAGGGCCGCGACGCCGCGGAGCGCGCGCACGCGCCGCATCGTGGCGGCGAACTCCTCGGGCGAGGCGGGCTGCTCGGCGTACGCGAGCAGCCCCGTGGCGGCCTCCGCGGCGGCGGTCGCGAGGAACTCCGCGCCCTTGCCGCGCGTGATGGCCTTGACCTGCCGTGGCGCGCGCACCTCGAGCTCGGCGATCCGGCGGTTGGCGCGCGCGTCCTCGCCGTCGCCCCAGGTGCGGACGGCGCGGAGCAGGAACTTGAGGTCGTCCACCGCGGCGATGGCCGCCGCCCGGGTCGCCTCGTCCCACGCGAGTTCCCCCTCGCGGAGGGCGCGCGCGACGCGCTCGAGGCCCTGCGCGACGTCGGCGATGCCGGAGACCTTCGCCATCGTCGCCGCGCCGCGGAGCGCCCGCGCGTTCCGCGCGAAGGGCTCCGGCTCGGGCGCGCGCACGGACGCGCGCGAGACGAGGCCGTCGAGCTGCTCGACGTACTCGCCGGCTTCGAGGATGAAGAAGTCGAGCAATCCACCCGCCATCAGGCCTCCCAGGCTGTCGCGCTAATGGTGGCCGGGCGCGCCGCGTGGGTCAACGGGCGCGCGCGCGATCCATCGCGGCGCGCATGTCGCGCACCGCCTCGGAGAGCCCGTCGAAGATGGCGCGGGCGATGATGGCGTGGCCGATGTTCAGCTCCTCGCACTCCGGGATCGCGGCGACCGCCGCGACGTTGAACACCGTGAGGCCGTGGCCGGCGTGCACCGCGAGCCCGAGCCCCGCCGCCAGTGTCGCGGCCTCCTGCAGCGCCCGGAGCGTCTGCGGATCGTCCGGATGCGCGCAGTACGTGCCGGTGTGGAGTTCGATCGCCTCCACCGCGAGCTGTCGCGCGAGTTCCACCTGTGCGCGGTCCGGGTCGATGAAGAGCGAGGTGCGGATCCCGGCCCGGCGGAGCCGCCGGACGGTGTCGGCGAGCCGCTCCGGCTCGTGCCGCAGGTCGAGGCCGCCCTCGGTGGTGACCTCCTCGCGACGCTCGGGGACGAGCGTCACCTGGTGCGGGCGCAGCCGCTCGGCGAGCCGCGTCATCTCCTCCGTGCAGGCCATCTCGAGGTTGAAGGGCGTGCGGGCCTGCGAGGCCAGCGCCACGACATCGGCGTCCTGGATGTGCCGGCGATCCTCGCGGAGGTGCGCGGTGATCCCGTCGGCGCCGGCGTCCTCGCAGACCCGGGCCGCCATCACGGGATCGGGGTACGAGACGCGACGCGCCTGCCGCAACGTCGCGACGTGATCGATGTTGATGTAGAGGCGTTGGTGGGTCATCTTTCGTGCAGTACCCCTCAATGTCCCGGAGAGCATACGTGAGAACGCTGTCGGCCGTGGTGATGCTGGTCCTGCTG
>JAOUHR010000494.1 GCA_029884515.1 Gemmatimonadota bacterium | reverse complement strand
CTGCTCGCCCTTGATGGTGCCCATCGGGAGCACGCCCGGGCCGTTGTTCGGTGCGAGGAACGACTCGGCGCCCTGGGCGTCGAGGACGCTCGCGGTCACGGGCAGGGAGAGTGTCGCGACGGCGGCGAGGATCAGGCGGGTGGACATCGTGCGGCTCCGGTGAGGTCGGGTGGAATATGTGGTCCAACCCTCCCACGCGCACCGCCCACACCCCTCGCGCGGCGTCGTCGCAGGCACGATGTTGCACCATCCGGCGCTCCTCCCCACCCGTGCACCCGTGAGCCACACCACCGAGTCGCTCGCCACCGCGCTCGCCGACCGCTACCGCATCGAGCGTGGCCTCGGTGCGGGTGGCATGGCGACGGTGTACCTCGCGCGCGACCTCAAGCACGACCGCGACGTCGCGATCAAGATCATGCGGCCGGAGCTCGCGCACGCCGTCGGCGCCGAGCGCTTCGGGCAGGAGATCCGGATGGTGGCGCGCCTCAACCATCCGCATATCCTCCCGCTGCACGACTCGGGCGAGATTGTCCTCCCCCCCTCCCCGGGGCGCTCGGCGCCGGAGCCCGTCCTGTACTACGTAATGCCGGTGATGGAGGGGCAGGCGCTGCGCGAACGCCTGCGCGCCGAGAAGCGGCTGCCGCTGGAGGAGGGCATCAGGATCGCGTGCGAGGTCGCCGACGCGCTGGACCATGCGCATCGCATGGGAGTCGTGCATCGCGACATCAAGCCGGAGAACATCCTCCTGCACGAGGGACACGCGCTGGTCGCGGACTTCGGGATCGGCAAGGCGGTCGCGACGCTCGACGGCGGCGAGGACGTCACGTGGACCGGACTGGTGGTGGGGACGCCGGCCTACATGAGTCCCGAGCAGGCCGCGGGCCGCGAGGTCGATGGGCGGACCGACCTGTACGCGCTCGGATGCGTCCTGCACGAGATGCTGACCGGCGTCACGCCGCGGGCGCGGCGTGTCGGCGGGGGCACGGACCCGAAGAGCGAGGGGGAGCTGCCCCGAGGGATGGCGCGCGTGCTGCAGCGGATGCTGGAGCTCGAACCGGCCGACCGCGTCGGCTCGGGCGCGGAGTGCATCGCGCTGCTGCGTGACGCGGTCGCGAAGGGCTTGCGCACGGCGCCCGACGAGCGCTCGGTGGCCGTGCTCCCCTTCGCGAACATGAGCCCTGATCCCGAGGACGCCTTCCTCGCGGACGGCATCTCCGAGGAGATCATCAACGCCCTGGCGCAGCTGCCAGGCCTGCGCGTGGCGGCGCGTGCGTCCGCGTTCTCCTTCAAGGGCAAGCAGGAGGACCTGCGGGTGGTCGGGGAGAAGCTCAACGTCGCGACCATCCTCGACGGCAGCGTGCGCCACGCGGGGGACCGCCTGCGGATCACCGCGCAACTCATCAACGTCGCCGACGGGCTCCACCTCTGGTCCGAACGCTACGACCGGCAGTTGACCGACGTCTTCGCGATCCAGGACGAGATCGCCGGCACGATCGCGGCGGAGCTCAAGGTCACGCTCACCGCGAGCTCCCCTGCGACGGACGGGCGTCCGGTGCGCGCCGGCGCGCCCAATCTCGAGGCGTACCGGCTCTTCCTGAAGGGGCGCGCGCTCGTGAGCCAGCGCGGGCCGGCCCTCGCCGAGGGGGTGGCGGTGCTCGAGCGCGCGGTCGCCCTCGATCCCGACAACGCGCCCGCGCTGGCCGCGCTCGCCAACGGCCTGACCTTCCTCGGCATCTTCGGCACCGTCCGGCCCGCGGAGGCGCTGCCGCGGGCGCGGATGCACGCCGCGCGCGCCGTCGCGCTCGACCCCGCACTCGCCGAGGCGCGCATGGTCTCGGCCATGCTGGCCGCGGCGGAGGGCGAACGCGCGACCGCGCGTCAGGAGTGGGAGCTGGCGGCCGAACGCGGGCCGCGGAACGCCGAGCTCCAGTCGGCGCGGGCCCTGTGGGACCTCGCGTACCTGCACGGGGCGTTCGACGTCGCCGTGGACCACGGGCACCGGGCCGCGGCCATGGATCCCCTGAGCGCCTACGCACGGGCGAACCTCGCCCTCCTGCTCGCGCACGCGGGACGAGCGCGCGAGGGGCTGCTGCAGGCGCGGCGTGCGGTGGAGCTCGATCCCGCGGGATACCTGCCCGCGCTGACGCTCGAGCGCCTGCTCTTCTACGCGGGGGAGTTCGCCGAGGGCATCGTGCACGGGGAGGCCCTCGCCAGGGCGTCGGCGCGCCACGTCTGGAGCGTCGGCGAGCTCGCGA
>JAOUHR010000495.1 GCA_029884515.1 Gemmatimonadota bacterium | reverse complement strand
TCACGCCGCCGCACCCTCCGTACATCACGCGGCCCAGTGCGGCTGCGCGTGGCCCGTGACCACTCATGGCAGCAGCAGGATCACCACGAGGACCACGAGATACCCTGCAAGGTAGAGCCGGAACCGCCGCGCCATCGCCCGTTCCGCCTCGTCGCGGAAGTAGCGATTCGTGAACAACGCCATGGTGTCGTGGCCGAACCAGGGCAGGATGTTGATCTTCCAGTCCGACCGTCGATACACGGTCGACCGCCACCGGTACCGCAGCCCGAAGAGCGGGATGCCATAGAGCAGGAAGAGCACGATCAGCACGGTCTTCAGCACAGGCGGGTCTCCGAAGGATGTTCCGGAAACTACCCCCTGTCACTGGCATCGCGTGCGGCCTGCTTTCATTCTGCGGGGCGGCCGCGATAGATTCGGACCAGAAGTCCCACGCCACTCCATGCGCCCTCACGCCCGCGATCCCATGCCGACAGACGAGATGCTCCGGAAGATGGAACAGCAGGATGGCTTCATCGCCGCCCTCGACCAGAGCGGGGGCAGCACGCCCAAGGCGCTCAAGGAGTACGGGGTCGAGGAATCCGAGTACTCGGGCGAGGAGGCGATGTACGCCAAGGTCCACGAGATGCGCACGCGCATCATCACCGACCCGGCGTTCAACGGCGACCGCGTGATCGGCGCGATCCTCTTCGAGAACACGATGGACCGCGAGATCGAGGGACGCGGCTCGGCGCAGTACCTCTGGGAGGTCAAGCGCGTCGTGCCCTTCCTCAAGGTGGACAAGGGCCTGGCCGAGGCGAAGGACGACGCGCAGGTGATGAAGCCGATCCCGAAGCTCGACGCGCTCCTCGCGCGCGCGAAGAAGGTCGGCGTCTTCGGCACCAAGATGCGGTCGGTCATCAAGGACGCGCACCCGGCTGGCGTGAAGGCGGTCGTCGACCAGCAATTCGAGGTCGCGCGCCAGATCCTCGGCGCCGGGCTCGTACCGATCATCGAGCCCGAGGTGGACATCCACAGCCCGCACAAGCAGAAGGCCGAGACGCTCCTCAAGAAGGAGCTCCTCGCCTCTTTGGGAGCGCTCGGCACGAAGCAGCGCGTGATGCTCAAGCTCACGCTGCCGGACGTCGACGACTTCTACGCCGAGGTCGTCTCGCACCCCAACGTGCTGCGCGTGGTGGCGCTCTCCGGCGGGTACAAGCGCGCGGAGGCCAACGCGCGCCTGGCCCGCAACCACGGCGTCATCGCGAGCTTCTCGCGCGCGCTGAGCGAGGGGTTGAGCGCCAAGCAGTCCGACGCCGAGTTCCACCGCATGCTCGACGCGTCCATCCAGAGCATCTTCGAGGCGTCGCGGACCTGAACCGGGCGCGCGGCGTGCGGGACGCTGCGGCCGGCCATGGCCGACGCTCCGGTCGCACGGAACGTCGCATCACCGCCCACCACCGCCCATGACCACCTCGCGCACCCCAGAGCGCACCCCAGAGCGGACCCCGGAGCGGACCCCGCTGACCGAGCGCCCTGCGTGGGTCGCGCTCGCGCAGCACCACCAGCGGATCGGCGACCGGCACCTGCGCGACCTCTTCGCCGCGGACCCCGGACGCGGGAAGCGGCTCAGCGCCGAGGCCGCCGGCCTCTACCTCGACTACGCGAAGCATCGCGTCACCGACGAGACGCTCGGCCTCCTCGTCGCGCTTGCCACTGAGTGCGACCTGCGCGGCCGCATCGACGCGATGTTCGCCGGCGAGCGGATCAACGTCACCGAGCAGCGCGCGGTGATGCACGTGGCGCTGCGCGCGCCCGCCTCGGCGCGCATGATGGTGGATGGCACCGATGTCGTGCCGGAGGTGCACGCGGTGCTCGACCGCATGGCGGCCTTCGCCGACGCCGTGCGCGACGGGCGCTGGCACGGGCACACGGGGCGCCCCATCCGCAACGTCGTGAACATCGGCATCGGCGGGTCCGACCTCGGGCCGGTGATGGCCTACGGCGCGCTCCGCCACTACAGCCAGCGCGACATCTCCTTCCGCTTCGTCTCGAACGTGGACGGCACCGACTTCGCCGAGGCCACGCACGACCTCGATCCCGCGGAGACGCTCTTCATCGTCTGCTCCAAGACCTTCACCACCCTCGAGACGCTCTCCAACGCCCTCGCCGCGCGCGCCTGGTGCGTCCGGGCGCTCGGCGACCAGGGCGCCGTGCGCCAGCACTTCGTCGCGGTCTCCACGAACGTCGAGGGCGTGGCCAGGTTCGGCATCGATCCC
>JAOUHR010000493.1 GCA_029884515.1 Gemmatimonadota bacterium | reverse complement strand
GTGCGGATCTTCGTCGGCGGGCTGCCGCAGCACCCCGAGGGCCCGCTCAACTACCAGATCGTCTACTCCATCGAGGGCGTGCTCGACTACTACACGACGCTCTCGTGGGTGGTGCGGGAGGGGAAGCGGACGCAGGTGAAGGCGCTCTCGGAGATCGAGCCGATCCGGTTCGATGCACCCGTGGGCACGCTCGAGGCGTTCCACACGGCGGGCGGCCTCTCCACGATGGCGTTCCGCTACGAGGGGAAGATCCCCACGATGGAGTACAAGACGCTCCGCTACCCGGGCCACGCCCGGATCATGGAGGCGATCCGCGAGCTCGGGCTGCTCGAGGCCGAGCCGGTCGTCGTGAAGGGCACGAAGATCGTGCCGCGCGACGTCGCGATCGCGCAGATGCAGCCGCGGCTCGTGAAGAAGGACAGCCCCGACCTGGTGGTGCTGCGCGTGATCGTGATCGGGATGAAGGCGGGAAAGCCCGTGACCCACACCTTCGAGCTCGTGGACCGCTTCGACGCGACGCACGGGATCAGCGCGATGATGCGTACCACCGGCTTCTCGCTCTCCATCACGGGGCAGATGCAGGCCACCGGCGCGGTGAAGCCCGCCGGCGTCCACACGCCCGACGAGTGCATCCCGGGCGAGCGCTACGTGACGGAGCTGGCCCGGCGCGGGGTACTCATTCGGCAGACCGTCTCGTAACGCGGGCGGCGGTCGTTCGTCCCACTTCTACGGCGGGAACCAACCGTCGGCCGGACGGGTATGCAGGGTACCCTCACGCACGGGGTCTGTCGAACACTTGGTCCAGGGGATTGCATCCCCGCACACCTCAACGGAAGGAGGAAGCGATGCCAGAGAATGCGTTCGTCGTCCGTACCTTCCAGAACAGTGTCGAAGCCGAGTTCGCACGTGCGGTGCTGGACGCCAACGGGATCGCGTCCATGTTGCTGAAGGACAGCGCCAGTGGGATGCTCCCGTTCCTGGATGTGATGCATCCGGTGCGCCTGATCGTGCGGCGCGGGGATGTGGACACCGCCATCCGGTTGCTCGACGCGACCGCGGCCACCGATCCGGGTGGCGCGCCGCCGCTGCTCAGCTAGTCCGGCTCGGACCGCCCCGCGCGTGCGGGGCGAGCGTCAGCGCGAGAAGCCCGCGAGCGTCACGCCCATCGCATCGATCGCGTCGCGGGCACGCCAGAGTTCACGACCGTTGTAGATGAACGCGAAGGCCAGTTCCTCGCCGTTCCGCGCCGTGACGTACCCGCCGAGCGAGGTGACCTCGTTCGTGGTGCCGGTCTTGCCACGGAGGTTGCCTTGCGCGGCGGTGCGGCGCATCCGCGTCTTGAGCGTCTCGGTCATCCCCGCCACGGGGAGCGAGGCCTGCAGCACCGCGCCCCACGGTGCCATCGCCGTGTAGCCCAGCAGCGCCACCATCGAGCGCGGGGTCACGCGGTCGAGCGTGGAGAGGCCGCTGCCGTCGGCCGCGAACACCTCCTCGGAGCTCACGCCCACGCGGTCCGTGAGGAAGGTGCGGAGCGACTCGTTCGCCACCGCCGCCGAGCCCACGTTCCCCGTGCTCCGCGCCGCGTTGCGGAAGAGGAGTTCGGCGAAGTGGTTGTTGCTCTCGCCGTTCATCGTCGCCACGAGCTGGGCGAGCGGCGGCGAGGCCCAGGCGGTGACCTTCTGCGCCGAGGCGGGCGCCTCGCCCACGCGCACGCGGCCGTCGATCACGATGCCGCGCGCCTCGAGCGCCGCGCGGAGCGCGGCCGTGGTGAAGCGCTCCGGCTGCTCGACGATCACCTGGTAGGTGCGCATCGGGCTCAGCGAGCCGATCCACCCGCTCACGCGGAAGAGGTCGGCGATGGTGTCCTGCCACATCCGCACCGAGGCGCCGCGCGCGTTGGGCCGCACGGTGACCGAGGAGCGGATCTCGAGTCCGCTCACCGGCTGCGCGAAGCCCACCACCGCGCCGCGAGTGGTCGGCTGCACGGCGATGTGGGCGATGTTGCCATTGAACGAGAGGGCGGAGACGCGGGCGGAGTAGCCGGCCTGCAGGTTGCGCTTGCGCCACCCGTCGGGGACGCGCGAGTCGTCGAACGCGCTGCCGTCGCCCACGAGGTCGCCCGTGACGCGCTTGATGCCGGCGGCGGCGACGAGGTTGGCGATGGCGTCCATCGGGCGGACGCCGTCGTTCCACTGCGCGTAGCGGGGGGCGAGGGTCGGGTCGCCGGCGCCGACGAAGATCAGGTCGCCGTCCACCG
>JAOUHR010000492.1 GCA_029884515.1 Gemmatimonadota bacterium | reverse complement strand
CCGACGTTGGTGGAGGCGCGACTCGCGAAGTGAGGATCGCCGCCGGCCGCCGTGCGCCGGATGCCAGAGGCTTGCAGTCGCTCGGGTCGCGTGGCACGCGCGACCGGGCGGTGGGTCGATCGGCCCACCGCCGCGAACCCCCACGTGCGTTCAGGAGGTACCCATGATCACCACCAGAAGAGAATTCCTCGACCGCCTCGCGGCGAGTGGCATCGTCCTCGCCGGCTTGCCCGCGGCACTCGGCGCCCTGCCGGAAACGCTCGGCGCCGAGGAACCCATCGCCGCCGCGGATGAATGGGACATCAAGTGGCCCGCGAAGCTCAACGGCAAGATCCGCGCGGTGTACGACGTGCCCGAGATCGACAGCGGCTACGGCGTCTGGCGCGCGTCGATCTGGGCGAACCAGTACGCCGAGACGCACAAGGTGCCGGTGAGCACGACCTCGACCGCGGTGGTGCTGCGGCACAATGGCATCATGCTCGCGATGCAGCAGGCGTTCTGGGACAAGTACGATGTCGGCAAGATGAAGGACGTGATGCACCCGATGACCGGCCAGATGACGAACCGGAACCCGGCGCTGCTGACGGCGGCGGATGGGCTGCCCGAACCCTTCGCCTCGTTCGCGATCCCGAACTTCATCAAGAACGGCGGCGTGGTGCTCGCCTGCCACCTCGCGCTGCAGCTCGACGTGGCGGCGCACATCCAGAAGACGGATGGGGTGAGTCCGGAGGAGGCCACGAAGCAGGCGCGCGCGATGCTGATCCCGGGCGTGATCCTGCAGCCGTCGGGCGTGTATGCGGCGATCCTCGCGCAGGCAGCGGGGGGGGCGCAGTACGTGCATTCGAACTGAACGGCGCGAGTCGCTGACGTCCGGTCCTCGGAGCCCGAGGGCCGGACGTCGGCGCGTCAGGGGGTCTTCATGCTGCGCAAGGCCGCGATGTCCTTCAGCACCCCCTCCACCATCGCCTCCACCACCACCCGGCCCTTCTCCCGCGTCGCCAGCGTCGCATCACCCCACACGCCGCTCGGCGAGTACGTGCCGGGATTGCCGGGATTTCGCGTGAGTCCCCCCGGCCGCGACTCCGCGTCGTCCTTGACGGCTTTGCTCATGTCCACCCGATCCGGCCGCATATAGAGCATCATCGACGTCTCGATCTCGTCGGCATGCGTGCCGCGCACCTGTTGCCTCACGCTCGCCTCCGCCGGCCCGCTCACCTCGAGGATGTTCGTGAATGAGAAGTAGATGCCCTCCGCCCGCAGGATCTCGGCCGCGGCGGCGAGGGGCCGCGCCGTGGAGACGCCGGTATTGAGCACGTAGAACCGCCTCGGGCCATAGCCGGCCAGGCTGTGCACGATGTCCACGATCACGTCCTTCGCCGTCTCGAACTGCAGGTGCGTCGAGCCGGGATATTCGAGGAACGACGGATAGAAGTGGTAGTTGACGGTGGGCGCCACGACGACATCGGCCGCGGCGAGCACACGCGCGCGGAAGTACTCGGCGAGCTGGAAATCGTTGTCGAGCCGGAGGTGCGGGCCGTGTTCCTTGGACTGCGCCCCCAGTGGGATCACGACCAGGGCATCCGGCGTCAGGACACGCTCCGCTTCCTGCCATGTGAGATCGGCCAGCACGATGCCGCGCGGCGGGGCCGCGGCCGTGGAGGCGGCAGCCGACGCACGAGCCGCCGGCGTCGTCGCCTGGGCGCCGAGCACGCCCGCGGCAACGACCGTCAGGGAATGCAGCACGCCGAGCTGGACGAGGACCGAACGCATGGACACCTCGGGGCACGCGGGATCGCGTGGGATGGTCGAAGATGTGGCGCCCGCCGCGCCCGCGCCACGCGCGGTTTGACCGCCACTCGCCGCACCCGCCATCTTACACCTGCGGTCCCCTCACACCCCAGCCCATGTCCATCGGACGTTCGATCCTCCTCGCCGCGGCCAAGAGCGACGCCCTCAACAGCTTCGCGACGAAGAGCCGGATCGTGAAGCGCGCGACGAAGGCCTTCATGCCCGGCGAGCATCCTGAGGACGCCCTCGACGCCGGCGCGCGACTCGTCAAGGACGGGCGACACCTCCTCTACACGAAGCTCGGCGAGGCGCTCACCAGGCTCACCGACGCCGACCCGGTGCGAGAGCACTATCTCTGGATGCTCGACGCGATCAAGGCGCGCGGGCTTCCCGCGGAGATCAGCATCAAGCCCACCCAGCTCGGTCTCGACCAGTCGGAACCGGCCTGCCTCGCCCACTATCTCGCAATC
>JAOUHR010000491.1 GCA_029884515.1 Gemmatimonadota bacterium | reverse complement strand
GCCTTGATGAGGCCGCCGAGCGACGCGTCGGCCAGGGTCAGGCGCTCGATGTCTCCAGAGGGCATGAGCCGGGCGAAACCGCTCCGCTTGGTCCGCTTCCCGTATAGGGAGAGGTAGACAGACGCGCGCCGATCGAGTGCGCGCTCCACCGGCGTGGCGTTGAGTCCGACGAACGAAACGATGCGGTGCACGACCCCCTCTCGGGCGCCATCGGTGATGCGCCGGCCACCCGAACCGTCGAGCGACAACGCCCAGATGTCGTACTCGCTGTACACGAACATCGTCGCCCCGTCCTTCGACCAGAGCGGCGTGCCGACCGGCGGCAGCACGTCGCTGGGGTGGTCATCGTCCCGGTCGACGAAATCGACCATCCCTGCCCTGGTGAGCTTCGCCGTGAGGTTCGTCCGCGTGCCGGTTGCGGGATCCACCACCCAGTAGTCGCGACCGTCGAACCAGGGCACGCGCGTGCCCGTGGGGCTGGCGGCAAAGAGGTGGCGGATCCTCTCCAGTACCTTGCGCCGAGCACCGGTGGCGACGTCCACGGCCCAGAGGTCCTCGTCGCGGCGTCCGAACTTCTGCCCCCATGCGTAGGGTGTGCGATCGACCTCGGTGATGAAGGCATCTCCCTCGAGCACGGCGGAGGACTCCGCCGGATCGCTCCCCAGCTGCACGACGCCCCCGTCCTGCAGGTGCCAGGCGGCGAGCATGCTGGCCCTCAGGTCGCGCTGTTCGGCGGCCCGCTGAGCCGGGATCGCCAACACATCCTTCGTGTGCCAGATCTCCACGTCCGAGACCTTCTCCTCGCTCTTCTTCGGCGCGTCGGCCACGGAGAGGCGCGCGCGGATACCGAAGAAGAGCGTTCGCCCGTCCTTCGACCAGCTGGGACGCCTGCCCTCCGCGACCCGAACACCGGCCGGGAAACCCCGCGCCGCGGACGGATCGAGCATGAGCGGCTTCGCGTCTCCCGTGCCACTACCGGCCCACGCGAGGATCACGTGCGTGGTGTCGACGAACGCCTTGTCCACGCTCGTGCGGAGGACGGCCACGTCGTCGTGCCCCTCGCGCCAGGCAACCGTGCGGTAGATCGCCGGCGTGGACTCCAGCACCCGCACGAGTCCGGTCGTGCCGTCGAACACGTGCACCCCATTCCCCGCGCCGCCGTCGGCCATCACGGTGAAGGCCAGCAGGGGCCGCACGTCGCTCCAGGCCGACTCGGCGACGTTGTCGAACACCAGTCGCGTTCCCTTTCGCAGGTCGAGCACGAGCACGTCACTCACCTTCTTCCCCTCAGCGGCGTATTTCGTGACGGCCACGAACGCGCCGGACGGATCGAAGCTGAACGTGCTGACGTCCGGGATCACGATGGATTCGCCGGTGGCCAGGTTGCGAGCGCCGAGCGCATTGTGGACCGGCTTCTTCTCCTTCGTGAGCCGCTCGCGCTCCTGGACCGAGACACCCACGAGGTAGGCGAACCATCGCGAATCAGGCGAGAACACCGCGCCGCTGCCGTACCCGATGACCACGGCGGAGTCGCGTGCACCGTGACTCAGCCGCAGCTCGACTTCCTGGTTGCCGCGCGTGATCGTGTAGGAGAGCCAGGCGCCATCGGGTGAGAGCCGGCTGCTCCCGAGCGTCTCCCACCTACCGAGATCCGCCGGCGTAAGGACAGGCGTCTGCTGCCCGGCGAGGGGGGAACAGACCGAGGCGACGCAGAACACGGCAGCGAACGAACGACGGAGCATGGGAATCTCACTGGGCTGGACGTGACGGTTGGAGCAGTGCAGGCGCGACGGCAGAGGTAACGGATCGGGCTTGACAGTCGATCCCGCGGTCGGCGAGTCGCAACGAAACACTCGGCCATCGGGCACCAGGTGCCCGACCGGCCTCCGCTCGTCAGCTACCCGCACGTCGAGCGGGTGACGCGGTTCATCGCGGTGATGGGGCCCTGCCCGCCCGGCTCGCATCACCCCTTGCGTTCGCCCACGGGAGGGGCGGCTTCCTTGAGCACCTCGAGCTGCCGCTCCACGTCCGCTGGCACCAGGAGGTTGTCGGAGATGTTGGCGATCACCTCCGCCTCCTGCCAAGCAGCCTCGAGCACAGCGAGCTCTCCCTCGATCGCCCGGCGCTCCGCCTCCTCGTGGAGCGCCATCTCGAGGGCGAGCCGCGTCGGCGCGGGCAGGGCGGAGACTGGCTTCGGTCGCCCCTTCCGATCGACGGGTCCGGCCGCCGTGAAGTAGCGCGCCAGGTAGGCCTCCGACCC
>JAOUHR010000490.1 GCA_029884515.1 Gemmatimonadota bacterium | reverse complement strand
GCGCGCCCGCCTTCGACCCCGCGATCCTCGACGTCGCGCCGATCCTTGGCGTCTGCTACGGCATGCAGTGGATGGCGCACGTGGCGGGTGGCAAGGTGGGGGGTGGTGGCCGCCGCGAGTATGGCCGCGCCGACATGGTGGTGCAGGAACCGCAGGGGCTCTTCGCAGGCTTCGACGCGGGCGAGCGGACCGTCGTGTGGATGAGTCATGGCGACCACGTGGAGGAGGTGCCGCCGGGCTACGTGCTGACCGCGACGAGCGACGGGAACCCGGTGGTCGGCTTCCGGCACGCGACCAAGCCGATCCACGCGATCCAGTTCCACGCCGAGGTCGCGCACACGGTGCGCGGCGCGGAGATCATCGAGAACTTCCTCTTCGGGATCGCCCGCTGCACGCCCGACTGGACGCCCGGGCACTTCATCGAGGTGGAGATCGCCCGGGTCCGCGAACTCGTGGGCGACCGGCAGGTGATCTGCGGGCTCTCGGGCGGCGTGGACTCCTCCGTGGCCGCCGCGCTCGTGCATCGCGCCATCGGCGACCAGCTCACCTGCATCTTCGTGGACACCGGCCTGCTCCGGCTCCACGAACGCGAGCAGGTGGAACGCACCATGGGCAAGCACCTCGGCATCCGGCTCATCACCGTGCGCGCTGAGGACCGGTTCCTCACCGCGCTCCAGGGGCTCGACGACCCCGAGCAGAAGCGGAAGGCGATCGGCCATGCCTTCATCGACGTGTTCGAGGAGGCGGCCGCGGAGGCCGGCAAGGACGCGGCGTTCCTGGTGCAGGGCACGCTGTACCCCGACGTGATCGAGTCGGTGAGCGCCAAGGGCGGCCCCAGCGCGACCATCAAGACGCACCACAACGTGGGCGGCCTCAAGCCGGACATGAAGTTCAAGCTGATCGAGCCGCTGCGCGAGCTGTTCAAGGACGAGGTGCGCAACGTGGGGCGCGAACTCGGGCTGCCGGAGGAGATGGTGGGGCGCCACCCGTTCCCGGGACCGGGGCTCGCGATCCGCGTGCTCGGTGCGGTGGACCAGGTGAACGTCGAGACGCTCCGCCGCGCCGACGCGATCTACCTCGAGGAGATCCGCGCCGCGGGACTCTACGCTGAGATCTGGCAGGCCTTTGCGGTGTTCCTCCCCGTGCGTTCGGTGGGCGTGATGGGCGACGGGCGCACGTACGAGCACGTGATCGCGCTGCGCGCCGTGACGAGCACCGACGGGATGACCGCCGACTGGTTCGCCTTCCCGCCCGACGTCCTCGGCCGGATCTCGAGCCGGATCATCAACGAGGTGCCGGGGATCAATCGCGTGGTCTACGACGTGAGTTCCAAACCGCCGGCCACGATCGAGTGGGAATAGGATGACCCGCTTCGCGCGGCTCCGCCCCACGCGCGGCGAGCTGCGCGAGATGGTGCGGCTCGCCGCGCCGATCGTGCTGGTGAACATCGGGATGCAGTCGATGGGCGTCGTGGACTCCATCATGCTCGGCCGCGTCTCGGCGACGGACCTCGCGGCCGGTGCCCTCGGCAACTTCTACTTCTTCGTCACGTCGATCGTCGGCATCGGCGTGCTGATGGCGCTCGACCCGGTGATCGCCCAGGGTATCGGGGCGAAAGACGAGGTGCAGATCGCGCGCGGCGTGCAGCGCGGTGCGGTGCTCACACTCTTCGTCGCCCTCGTGGTGATGCTCACGTTCCTGCCGTCGGGCATCGTGCTGCGGGCGCTGCGCCAGCCGGCGGAGGTGGTGCCGCTCGCACAGGGTTACGTGCTCTGGAGCATCCCGGGGCTGCTGCCGTTCTTCGGCTTCAACATGGTGCGCCAGGTGCTGCAGGCGATGCGGCGCCTCGCGCCGATCGTGGTCGGCGTGGTGGTGGCGAACGTGGCGAACGTGTGCCTCAACTGGGTGCTGATCTTCGGCCACCTGGGGATCGCGCCCGGCGGCGTGGTGGGGTCGTCGCAGGGCACGGCGATAGCGCGGTGGATCATGCTGATCGTGGTACTCGCGAGCGCCTGGCCGCACATCAAGCCGACCGTGCGCCCCTGGCACGCTGAGAGTCTGCGGCTGGCACCGCTCCGCCGGATGCTCGGGCTCGGCTTGCCCGTCGGGCTGCAGTTCTTCGCGGAGGGCAACGCGTTCGGCCTGGTGACCGTCATGGCCGGATGGATGGGGACGGCGACGCTTGCGGGCCACGAGATCGCCCTCAACCTCGCTGCGCTCACCTTCATGGTGCCGATGGGCGTCGCCGGCGCGGCGTCCGTG
>JAOUHR010000489.1 GCA_029884515.1 Gemmatimonadota bacterium | reverse complement strand
GAACGAGGTCCGGTGGTACGTGGGTCTCGAATTGGATGATAGCGAAAGGGCGGCCCGCATGGGCCGCCCCCTCGCATCTTCCATCTCTCATCTGCCCTTCAGAGTTGTCCCTCGGACGCGTGCGCCGTCCGCGGCGCGTCGGTGTCGCCCGGCTTGAGGATCCGCAGCAGGTCCGGGTACTTCCCCTTCTCGTCCTCCCACGCTGCGAGTGCCTGGCGCCGCTTGAGGAAGCTCAGGTGGTCGATGAAGAGCCGTCCGTGCAGGTGGTCGATCTCGTGCTGCAGGCAGACGCCGAGCAGCTCGGTGCCCTCCACCTCGACCGGCTCACCGTCGCGGTCGAGTGCGCGCACCTTCACCCAGGCGGCCCGGTTCACCCAGCCGAAGACCTCGGGGATGGAGAGGCACCCCTCCTCCCAGCGGAGCTTCCCTTCCCGCGCGATGATCTCGGGATTGAAGAGCGTGTACGACTGCCCTGCGACCTCCACGACGCAGAGACGTTCCGTGCGCCCCACCTGCGGCGCCGCGAGCCCGATGCCCGAGGCCGCGCGCATCGTCTCGAACATCTCGTCCGCCAGCGCGCGGAGTTCGTCGGTCACGACCGTCACGGGCACCGTCTCCTGACGGAGGACCGGCGACCCGAGGACCGCGATCGGGAGGACGGACATCAGGCGGCGGGGTCCTCGCCGCCGACCGCGGCGATGCGGCCGCGGGTCACCACCAGGCGCGACTCGCCGCTCTTGATGGTGACGTGGTCGCCCAGGCCCGGCGCTGGCTGGCCGTCCTTGAGCCCTTCCTTGATGTGGAGCACCTCGCCCACCACGCCGCCGCTCGTCACGATCTGGTCGCCCTTCTTGAGCGCCATGATGGACGCCTCGTGCGCCTTCCGCTGCTTCTGCTGCGGGCGGATCATCAGGAAGTAGAAGATCGCGAAGATGGCGGCGATCTGGAACAGGAATGGCGCGAACGAGCCGGCCCCCTGGCCGGCGGCCGGGGCGGCGGTCTGCGCGAAGACGGTGACGAGCGCGTTCATGGGTCGGTGGCTGGAGAGGTTCCCGCGTGGTAGCGCGCGAGCCAGTCGCGGCTCCACGAGGTGAAGGTCCCGGCGCGGATCGCCTCGCGGGCGCGGCGCATCAGGGCGATGAGGAAATGTACATTGTGCAGGCTGAGGAGGCGGAGCCCCAGCACCTCGTCGGAGGTGACGAGGTGGCGGATGTACGCGCGCGAGAAGCGCCGGCAGGTCGGGCAGGCGCACCCCTCCTCCAGCGGGCCGGCGTCCGTCCGGTTCTCAGCGCGCTTGATGTTGAACCGGCCCGTGGCGGTCATCGCCGCACCCGTGCGGCCGAAGCGCGTCGGCGCGACGCAGTCGAAGAGGTCCACGCCGCGCGCCACGCCCTCGAGCAGGTCCTCCGGATAGCCGACGCCCATCAGGTAGCGCGGCCGGTCGGTGGGGATCGCGCCGTCGCAGACCTCGAGCATCTCGTACATCGCGGGCTTCGCCTCGCCCACGGAGAGCCCGCCGATCGCCCAGCCGTCCCACGCTCCGAGCTCGCCGATGGCCGCGGCGGCCTCGCGGCGCAGCGCGGCGTGGATGCCGCCCTGCACGATCGGGAAGAGCGTCTGGCGCGGCGCCCCCGGCGCCGCGTGCAGCCGGTCGAACTCGGCGCGGCACCGCGCGAGCCAGCGCACGCTCCGCTCACTCGCGGCGCGAGCCGCCGCGGGATCTGATTGCCCCGGGATCACGTGGTCGAACTGCATCACGACGTCGGCGCCCAGGTTCGTCTCGATCTCCATCACGCGCTCGGGCGTGAACTGGCGCAGCGAGCCGTCGAGGTGGCTCCGGAACTCGACGCCCTCCTCGGTGACCGTGTTGAGCTGCGCGAGCGAGAAGACCTGGAACCCGCCGGAGTCGGTGAGCATCGGGCCGTGCCAGCCGGAGAAGCGCTGCACGCCGCCCAGGTCGCGCACGGTCTCGTCACCTGGACGGAGGTGGAGGTGGTACGCATTGGCGAGGATCATCTGCGCGCCCATCGCGCGGAGTTCCAAGGGGTCGAGGCCCTTCACCGTGGCGAGCGTGCCCACCGGCATGAACGCCGGTGTCTCCACCACGCCGCGTGGAGTGGCGAAGTGGCCCGCGCGCGCACGCGCCTCGGTGGCGTCGATCGCGAACGTGAACTCGGCCATCAGGTGATCAGCATCGCGTCGCCGTACGAGTAGAAGCGGTAGCCCTCACGCACCGCGACGTCGTAGGCGTGCATCGTGAGCGCGT
>JAOUHR010000090.1 GCA_029884515.1 Gemmatimonadota bacterium | reverse complement strand
TGCGTGCGTTCGATGGTGCGACGCCGCCCAGCACCATCACCGACGGGATGATCCACCCGCACGGGTGAACCTGCCCACATCGGCCGCCGCGACTACAGACGCAGCTCTCCCGCGCTCATCAGCACCGCCCGGCCGGCCACGCGCACCGCGGTCACCGCGCCTCCCGCCTTGGTTGCGCTCACCTCGAGCCGGCTCGGCCGACCCATCTCCATGCCCTGGTCGACGGACCACGCGAACGTCCCATCGGCCTTCCCCTCCTTCATCGCCAGCCAACCGCCGAAGGCGGCGACCGCGGATCCGGTGGCGGGATCCTCGGGCACGTTGATGCCGGGCGCGAACATGCGTGCCCGCCAGTGCGTCGGGCCCTGGTCCGCGTCGCGCGCGGCAAGGAAGACCTCGGGGGCCCAGAAGCGCTTGAGCGTCTGCTCCCAGCGGTCCACGCGCACCCGCGCCTTCGCCAGCGCCGCGAGGCTCTTGAGCGGTACGAGCAGGAAGGGGTAGCCGCACGAGACGGCCTGTGGCGAGAGCGCGCCCCCCACGAGGTCGCTCGTCTCGAGCGAGAGGATCTCGGCCAGCGTGTTGAGCGTCGGGGCCTGCGGGCCGACCTCGGGCAACTTGGCCACGGAGAGCTCTGCCCAGGCGCGCGCGTCGCTCTCGATGCGCACGTCCACGGGCACGAGGCCGACACCCAACTCGAAGATGAAGCGACCCGACTCGCCATCCACCGCGTGCTCGCAAAGCGCGAGCGCCGCCGCGGTGCCCACCACGGGGTGCCCGGCGAAGGGGATCTCGCCGCCCGGCGTGAAGATGCGCACGCGTCGCGTGTGCGCCGCGTCCGCCGGCGGGTAGCAGAACGTCACCTCGGAGAAGTTGAACTCCCGGCAGATCGGGAGCAGCGACTCCTCGGGGATCCCGGTCGCGTCCGGGAAGACCGCGAGTTGGTTCCCGCCGAACGGCTTGGCGGTGAAGACGTCGAGCGTCAGGAAGCGGCTCACGCGTCGTCCATGAACGAATAACGGTAGTCCGTGGGCGGTGCGAAGGTCTCCTTCACGGTGCGCGCGCTCACCCAGCGCGTGAGGTTGAGCTTGGAGCCGGCCTTGTCGTTGGTGCCCGAGGCGCGCGCCCCGCCGAACGGCTGCTGCCCCACCACGGCGCCGGTGCACTTGTCGTTCACATAGAAGTTGCCGGCCGCGTGCCGCAATGCCGCGTGCGCTTCACGCACCGCTGCACGGTCCTGCGCGAAGACCGCGCCGGTGAGGGCGTAGGGCGACGTGCGGTCGAGCACGCCGAGCGTCTCGCTCCACTTGGCGTCGTCATACACGTAGGCGGTGACGACGGGGCCGAAAATCTCCTCGCACATCAGCTGGTATGATGGGTCCTCGGTCTGCACGAGCGTGGGGTCGATGAACCAACCCTCCTTGCCGTTCGCATTGCCTCCGGCGATCACTTTGGCACTCTTCTTCGCGGTCGCCAAGTATCCGCTGATCCGGTCGAAGGCGCGCTGGTCGATCACGGCGCCCATGAAGTTCCGGAAGTCGTTGACGTCGCCCACCTTGATGTCCCGCATCATCGCGACCATCCGGTCCTTCACCTCGGGCCAGAGCGACTTGGGGACGTACACGCGGCTGGCGGCGGAGCACTTCTGCCCCTGGTACTCGAAGCCGCCGCGGACGATCGCCACGGCGAGGGCCGCCACGTCGGCGGAGGGATGCGCGATGATGAAGTCCTTGCCCCCCGTCTCGCCGACGATGCGCGGGTAGGAGCGGTACTTCCCCATGTTCTGGCCGATCGTGCTCCACATCGAGTTGAAGACCTCGGTGGAGCCGGTGAAGTGCACGCCCGCGAGGTCCTCGTGGGCGAGGGCGATGTCGGAGATCATCGCCGGGTTGCCGGGGAGGAAGTTGATCACGCCCGGCGGGAGCCCCGCCTCGTGCAGCAGCTGGAGCGTGTGCCAGGCCGAGAGCATCGCCGAAGAGGCTGGCTTCCAGAGCACCACGTTGCCCATCAGAGCGGGCGCCGTGGGGAGGTTGCCGCCGATGGCGGTGAAATTGAACGGCGTCACCGCATAGACGAACCCCTCGAGTGCGCGGTACTCGCTCTGGTTCCAGACGCCGGGGCCGCTGATCGGCTGCTCGGCGCAGAGGTCGCGGGCGAAGCCGACGTTGAAGCGGAAGAAGTCGATCATCTCGCAGGCGGCATCGATCTCGGCCTGGAAGGCCGTCTTCGACTGGCCGAGCATCGTCGCTGCGTTCAGGGTGTCTCGGTGCGTGCTGGCGAGCAGGTCGGCGGCCTTGAGGAAGACCGCAGCGCGCTCCTCCCAGGTCCATTCCGACCACTCCCTCCAGGCCTTCTTGCCGCTGGCGATCGCCGCGCGCACATCGTCGGCGGTCGCCTTGTGGTAGGTGGCGGTCACATGGCGATGCTTGTGTGGCGACACCGACTGGGCCGTCTCCCCGGTGCGGATCTCCTTGCCGCCGATCACCACGGGGATCTCGGGCCGCTCGCTCTCCATGGCCAGGAGGCGCGCCTTGAGCGAGGTGCGCTCGCTCGAGCCGGGTGCGTAACTGCGGATGGGTTCATTGACCGGCGGCGGGAGTCGGCGCACGCCGTTGGGCGAGTAGGTCGTCATCTTCAGGTGGGCTGCGGTGAGGCGACAGTCGGTTCGCGGTGTATCACGATGGCGGTGGAAATCTAATCCTACGCCGGGTGATACTTCACGCATGCGCCACTTGCGGCTCCTCCTGTTCGTGCCGGTCCTCGTCCTCTCCGCCTGCGTACCCGAGCCGGTCACCTGGGACGACACGCTCACCCGGGCGGCAGGCGCCATCGCGGATACGCAGCGGCTCGGCATCGATCCCTTGGGCGGCCGCCCGCGGCTCGTCGCGGATTGGGCGCCTGCCTCCTGGCCATCCGAGCCGGCACTCTGCGCGACCAGCGTGCGGGCCACGCCGGCGCTCGATGGTCAGGCCTTCGCCTCCTGGTTCCAGGTGCGGCCGGACTCGAGCGTGCTGCTCCGCGTCGCGCGGTCCGACGACGGGGGGCGCACCTGGAACGCCGCCTCCACCGCCGATTCCACCGACGTCGGCCGCACCGGCTGCGAGCGGCCCGCGCCGTTCATCTCCGCCGACTCCGTCAACGGGTACGTGCACGTCGTCTACCACTTGGTGGGGAGGGAGGGCGCGGGGATCTTCTTCACGCACACGATGGACCGCGGCGGGATGTGGCACGCGGTGGTCCCGATCGTGTACGGCGACCGTCCGTCGGCGGCCTCCGTCGCCTCGAACGGCGATACGGTGGCCGTCGCGTTCGAGGACCCGAACAGCCGGTTCCCGCGGCTCGGCCTCGCACTCTCGTTCACGCAGGGCCACATTTTCGAGGCGCGCACCTCCGCCTCGGACGAGACGGGCGAGGCGCGTACGCCGCGCGTCGCCTTGCACGGCGACCGCATCACCTTGGCGTGGACCGAGACCCAACGCGGTGCCGGCGCGCCGCGGGTCGTGTTCCGCCAGGGCACACTGCACTTCTGAGGGACACCTGATGCGCCTGCTGCTGGCCGACGACGACGAATTGATGCGCGAGCTGCTCGCAGCGGTGTTCGCCGCGCACGGCCACGACGTCGAGGCGTTCGCCGACGGCAGCGCGATCTGGCACGCCTTCGAGGCCGCGCCAGCAGCGATGGTCGTGCTCGACTGGGAGATGCCCGGACTCGACGGGCTCGAGGTCTGCCGGCGCATCCGCTCGCATCCGGCCGGCGCCGATACCTTCCTGCAGGTCATCACCGCCCGCGGCGGGATGCACAACCTCGAGGCGGTGCTCGACTCCGGCGCGGACGACTATCTCTCGAAGCCGGTGACGCCGGAAGAGATCGCGGCGCGGCTGCGGATCGCCGAGCGCCGCATGGAGATCGCCGCCGCGCGCCGCACCGCCGAGGACGAACTCCGGAAGGCACGCTACCTCGCCGGCATCGGTGAACTCTCGCTCGCGTTGCAGCACGAGATCAACAACCCGCTCGCCGCGCTCCTCACCAACAGTGCGCTCGTATCGAGTGGGATGCTCTCGCCCACGGAGTCCAGGGAGGCGCTCTCGACGGTCGACACGCAGGCCCGCCGGATCGCCGAGGTGGTGAAGCGGCTGAACAGCCTCGGCGACCCGCAGTCCGTGGAGTACCTGAAGGGACAGCGGATGATCGACCTCGCCGACCCCCGAGCCCCGGGCAATCGGACGTCGTGACGCCTCGCATCCTCGGCGTACATCCCGCGGACGACGGCGGGCTGCCCATGGCGGTGCGCCGGGCCGCGGCGGCCGGCGCGCGCGCGCTGCAGGTCTTCACCGCCAAGCCCACCTTCTACAACGACAAGGCGGGCATCAAGCCCGAGAAGGCGGCCAAGGTGCACGAGGCGCTCGCCGAAGCGGGGATCGAGCGTCATCACGTGCTCGTGCACGCTGCGTACGTGCTGAACACCGCGTCGCCGGAGGAGACGAAGGCGATGCGGGCCCGTGCGGGACTCACCCGCGAATTCGAACGGAGCACCGCGCTCGGCGCCGGTGGGTGCTGCTTCCACCCGGGGTCCGCCGGTGAGAGCGACCCGGCCGAGGCGGCCGTGCGTGTCGGCGTCACCATCCGGCACGCGCTCGAATCGGTGCCCGAGACCGCGGGCGGCACCAAGGTGCTGATCGAGAACACGGCCGGTGCGGGTCGCACGATGGGACGGAGCGCCGAGGAGATCGCCCTGATGCTGGCCCAGGTGCCGGACGCGCTCCGCCACCGCACCGGGTATGGGCTCGACACCTGCCACCTGTTCGCGGCGGGGCATGACATCGCGGCCTCGGCCGAGGCGCAGCGGGCGGTGCTCGAGGCGTTCACGCGCACCGTCGGTGAGCGACCCGCCTTCTTCCACCTGAACGACAGCCTGCATCCGTTCGGGTCGAACAAGGACCGCCACGCGCTCATCGGCGAGGGGATGATCGGCGTGGAACCGTTCCGCTGGCTCCTCGCCGACGCGATCACCGCTGGCATTCCGTGCATCCTGGAGACGCCGTCCGACCGGGCTTCGGTGGTCGAGGACGACCCGTCCCCCGACCCCGCCGACGTGCGGATGCTGGCGCTCCTGGCCGGGTTGCTGACCGGCTGAGGGCGCTTCCCCGAGGGGAAATCGGCGTCTCCCCAGAGGGGCGCCAGAGGGGAACACCTATTGCGCCCCAGAAGGACCGGCTTACCTTCGAGTCAGATCGCGCACGTGCTCGACCGGGTGCAGCACGCGATCACCACATCTCAAGAGGAGACCGTCAGCATGGCTGCCAAGAAGAAGGCGAAGAAGGCCGCGAAGAAGAAGGCCCCGGCGAAGAAGCGGAAGCCGAATGCCGCGTTCATGAAGCCCGTGACGCCGAACGAGAAGCTCGCGATGGTCGTGGGCGCCTCGCCGCTGCCGCGCACCGAGCTCACCAAGAAGCTCTGGGTGTACATCAAGAAGCACGGCCTCCAGGACAAGAAGAACCGCCGCATGATCAACGCGGACGCGGCGCTCAAGGCCGTGTTCGGCGGAAAGGCGCAGGTCTCGATGTTCGACATGACGAAGCTCGTCTCGAAGAACCTCAAGTAGCCCGCGTCACCGCAGCAGCAGGAGCGAGGGGCGCGCCGCGAGGCGCGCCCCTCTCGTATTCGGGGGCTCGCATGGGCAGATTCCCAACGTGCGCGTGCCGCCCCAGTCACGCGCCACCCAGCCCGTCGCCCCTCGCCGCTCCCAGCCGGACACCATGGCCGCCAGCAAGAAGTCCGACAAGCCGAAGAACACCGTGGCCGCCGCGCGCGGCCGGAAGGGCGGCAAGCCCTTCGATCAGCGCCGCTTCTGGGAGGGATTCAAGTCCCTCGCGGGCACGATCGCGATCTTCCTCATCCTCCGCACCTTCTTCGTGGAGGCGTACCGCATCCCGTCGGGGTCGATGATCCCGTCCATGCTCGTCGGCGACTGGCTCTTCGTGAACAAGCTGCGATACGGACCGCACGTCCCGTTCACGCACATGAGCCTCCCGGGCTACGCCGACCCGCAACGCGGCGAGATCATCGTCTTCATCTCGCCGCCGCAGATCGACCAGCCGGAGGACCCGACCCCGATCCTGGTGAAGCGCCTCATCGGCATGCCGGGCGACACGATCTTCTCGCGCGCCGGCGTGGTGCACGTCAATGGCGCGCCGCAGCTGCAGGGCTACGCCGTCGCCCTCCCCGGCGCCGAACCGGATTACGTGGACCCGCTCTTCGACTGGCAGAAGCGTGTGCAGCTCGCCGACTCGCGATTCGGCCCGGCGCCGGCCCAGCCCACGGTGGATGATTGGGGCCCACTCGTCGTGCCGGCGGGTCACTACTGGATGATGGGCGACAACCGCTACAACTCGAAGGACAGCCGCTACTGGAGCTTCGTGCCTCGCGCGAACGTCCGTGGACGGCCACTCTTCGTGTACTACTCGTACAACCGGGACGACTCCGACCGGCCGCTCCCCTTCCTCACGGACATCCGCTGGTCACGGATCGGGCACGTCATCCGATGAACCTCGCCTTCGCGTCACCCCGCTGGTCGCGCCACGTGGCACGACTCGCCGTCGCCGCCACGCTGGCCGTCCTCGTGCTCGGCTGCCGTGAGTCCGGGGAGGCGGAGGAGGGAGAGGAGCACGCGGCCGCCGAGGCGGATACGGCGCAGTACCTCACGCCGTACGGGCCGCCCACGCGACCCTTCTCGCCCGCCGTGCGCGTGGGCGACCTCATCTTCCTCTCCGGCCAGGTCGGCGCCGACGCCGCCGCCAGCGGCGGGCTCGTCGCCGGCGGGATCGAGGCCGAGACGAGGCAGGCGCTCGACAACATCAAGCAGGTGCTCACCGACATCGGCTCGTCGATGGACCACGTGGTGAAGTGCACCGTGATGATGGCGGACATGAAGGAGTGGGACCGCATGAACGCGATCTACACGACGTACTTCGCGCCCGGGCGCCTGCCGGCCCGCAGTGCGTTCGGCGCGAACGGCCTCGCCCTCGGCGCACGCGTCGAGATCGAGTGCGTCGCGAGCGCCTGAGCGATGCCGCTGTTCCGCTCGACCGTGGGGTTGTCGGCGCTGGAGGAGCCCGCGTTCGTCCGGCGCATCTCGCTCTCCCTCTCGACGATGGCCGTCCTCACGGGAGCGGGCCTCCGCCTCTACCGCGCGGTAGTGCTGCAGTACGGCCCGAGCGACCGGTGGCTCTGGGTGGGGGGCACCTTCGTCGT
>JAOUHR010000089.1 GCA_029884515.1 Gemmatimonadota bacterium | reverse complement strand
CCCCCTGGCGGAGTCGTCACGCGCCCCCTCCCCGCAAGGCACGGGAGACCGCCGCCTTCACGATCACGTCCTTCTCGCCGACGGCCTTCTCGAGCGTCGCGCGCGCGGCCGCCGTGCCGATCCGGCCGAGTGCGATGGCGGCACAGGCGCGCAGCTCCGGATCCTCCTTGCGGCTGAAGAGCCCGCCCTTCGCATTGAGGATCCCGTCGAGCAGCGGCACGCCGCGGTCCCCGCAGATGGTGCCGTAGAGCTCGAACAGCGCGATCCGCTCCGTGCGGTCCGCATCCTTGGCCCCCCTGCCCCCGACGATCGCCTCGACCTTGGCGAGCGCCGGGCGGTGGGCGCGGGCCGCCAGTGCGCGGAAGGTCGAGATACGGACGTCGCGGTCGTCGTCCGTCAGCGCCGGTTCGAGGGCGCCCAGGGCACCCGGGGTGGCGATCTCCGTGAGCGCCGTGACGGCGGCGGACCGCAGCGAGAGCTCGGCGGCGCCGGCCAGCACCTCCGCCAGCGCCGGCACGGCGGCCGCGGTCTTCAAGCCGCCCGCGCGGCGGATCGCCTCGCGCGCCACCGCCGTCTTGGGCGCCCGCACGAGCTTCACGAGTTCCGCCGTGTTCGACTGCGCGAGGCGTTCCGCCGCCGCCTCGAGGAGGGGCTTCAGGTCGGCGTTCTGGGTCTGGTCGATGAACTCGAGGAGCACCGCGAGCGCCATCGGCTTGAGCTGCGCGAAGAGCTGGGCCAGCTCCTCCTTGGGCGGAAGCGTCGGCGACTCCTGGAGCGCCTGCAGCATCTGCGAGAGCGAGTCGGGATGACTGAGCCGTTCCGAGAGCTTGCCGAGCCGCTCCCGGTCCGCGGGCCTGAGTTCACGCGCCCGCTCCATCGTGCCGTCGATCTCCCGCAACATGAAGGCCACGCTCGAGAACTGCCCGGCCGAGAGGAGATGGAGCACGAGCGCCTCGAGGTCGCTTCCCACCTCGGTACGCACGAGGGGATCCACCTGCAGCTCGAAGATGTCGAGCAGCGCGCTCACGACGAGCCGGCGGAGGTCGAGCGCGTACTCGCGCGTCGTCTCCTGCTTGAGGTACTCGACCTCGTTCGCCTCGAGAAAGTAGAGCGTGCTGTCGAAGTCCTCCATCTTGATGAGGCCGGACGGGCGCGCCGATTCCTGCGTCGCCTCGCCGGCCTTGCTCTCCTCCACCTCCTCGCGCGTCTCGTCGATCAGCGTGGCGACCGGTTCCGGCGCGGCCCCCGCGACGGTCGGCCACTTGCCGGGATCGTCGCCCACTTCGAGCGGTGCCACCGCATCACTCAACTCCACGTACCGGTAACGGAGCGACTGGAAGTCCTGCTCCCACAACAGCGTCAGCAGGTCGTCCTCATGCGCCTGCGCATGCCGCACCTTCGGGATGATCGCGAAGAAGCGCTCCATCTCCTCCGCCTCGAACCCCTCCACGAGCGTGAGCTCGCGCAGGCCGTCCTTGAAGAGGAGCCACGGCAGGCTGTCGCTCGCCTTGTCCGGCTGCGCATGCACCACCGTGCCACTCCACACGAGCTGCGTCTCCGTGACCTGCAGGACGAGTTCGTCCGTCTGCTCCCACACCGGGTCGAACGCGCGCCGCGCATTCTCCACGGCCTTGATGTACGTGGGGTTGTTGTGGTTGTAGAGCTGATGGGCCCGGATCCCCTTGTCGAAGATCTTGAGCATGTCCTCGACGAGCGTCGGCGAGAACGGCGGCTCCGCGGGCTCGGTCGCATGGACCGCATGGGGTACGGTCATCCCGCGCCGTCCAGTTCGAGCATCGCCGCCACCTGCGAGACGTCCTTGTCACCGCGACCGCTCACGCAGAGGAGCACCGGTTCGTCCGGGGCCCAGCGTCCGGCCTGCGCGGCGAGCCAGGCCACGGCATGCGAGGTCTCGAGCGCCGGGATGATCCCCTCGAGCCGGCTCAGCAGCTGGAACCCCTCGAGCGCCTCGTCGTCGGTCACCGCCACGTACGTCGCACGTCCCGAATCCTTGAGCCACGAGTGCTCCGGGCCCACGCCGGGATAGTCGAGGCCCGCCGAGATCGAGTGCGCCGGGTGGACCTGCCCATGCGCGTCCTGGAGCAGGTAGCTCAGGGTGCCGTGCAGCACACCGGGCACGCCCTTGGTGAGCGAGGCGGAGTGCCGCGCGCTCTCCACGCCCTCGCCAGCCGCCTCGACGCCGATCAGTTCCACGCTCGCGTCGTCCACGAACGCGTGGAAGATCCCCATCGCATTGGAGCCGCCGCCGACGCACGCCACCACCGATCGCGGGAGGCAACCCGCGCGCGCGAGCATCTGCGCCCGTGCCTCGCGGCCGATGATCGCCTGGAAGTCGCGCACCATGCGCGGGTAGGGCGCCGGCCCCACCACGGACCCGATGATGTAGTGCGAGTCGTCGCAGGTGGTGACCCAGTCGCGGATCGCCTCGCTCGTCGCGTCCTTGAGCGTGCGTGTCCCCGCCGTCACCGGCACCACCGTCGCGCCCATCAGGCGCATGCGGAAGACATTGAGCTCCTGCCGGCGCATGTCCTCCTCGCCCATGTACACCACGCACTCCAGGCCGAGCCGCGCGCAGACGGTCGCCGTGGCCACGCCGTGCTGGCCGGCGCCCGTCTCGGCGATGATGCGGCGCTTCCCCATGCGCCGCGCGAGCAGCGCTTGGGCGAGCGCGTTGTTGATCTTGTGCGCGCCCGTGTGGTTCAGGTCCTCACGCTTGAGCCAGACCGGGGCACCGATGAGCTCGGAGAAGCGCGGGGCGTCGGTGAGCAGCGAGGGGCGCCCGACATAGGTCTCGAGGAGGAAGGCGAGCTCGCGCGTGAAGGAGGGGTCGGCGAGCGCGGATGCGAGGGCCGCCTCGAGTGCATCGAGGGCAGGCACCAGCGTCTCGGGCACGTAGCGCCCGCCGAACGCACCAAACCGATCCGTCACGACCTGCGTCATCGATCCTCGCGCGAGCGCGCGGCCGCCGCGAACGCCCGCATCTGGTCAGGGTCCTTGATCCCGGGCGCCGACTCGACGCCCGACGAGACATCCACCACATCCGGCGCCAACACCCGCACCGCCCGCGCGACGTTGGACGCCCGGAGCCCTCCCGCCAGCACCACCCTCGTCCGCGGCCGGAGGGCGGCGACCGCCGGTGCCACCCCTGCCCAGTCGAAGGTCGCGCCCGTGCCCCCGGTGCGCCCGTCGACCATCGTGTCCAGCACCACCGCATCCACCTGGTCCGCCAGGAACTCACCGCCCTCGGGCAGCGTGTCGCGCCCCACCCCGAGCACCGCCCAGACCTCCCCCGCGAACGACTCCCGCAAGATTAGAAGAGCGTCCGGGGTCGCGCCATGATGCAATTGTACCACGTGGAGCGACGTATCGGACGCGATGCGGGCGATCTCGCTCACCGGCTGCCGCCCGAAGACCCCCACGCGCCGCACGGGCGTGCCCCCCAGCGCTGCAAACACCGCGCGCGCACCGGGCAGGTCGAGCAATCGCGGACCGTGGGCGAAGATCACCCCCGCGTACGCCGCGCCGAGCTCGGCCGCGACGGCCGCATCCGCCGGCCGCGTGAGGCCGCAGAACTTGATCTCAGCCACGCGCGACCCGCCGCACCGACGCGAGGGCCCGCACGGCCGCCGCCCCATCCGTCGCCACGGAGAGCACCGAGCCCACCAGCACGGCGTCCGCCCCGGCGGCGGCAGCCCGCTCCACGTCCGCAACGCCCTGCACGCCACTCTCGTACACGGCGATCCGATCCACCGGCACCCGCCCGACCAGCCGGGCGCCGATCTCCGGTTCGATCACCAGCGTCTCGAGGTCGCGGTTGTTCACGCCGATCGCCGCGGCGTCCACCTCGACCGCCCGCTCGAGCTCGCGCGCGTCCCGCACCTCGACCAGGCACTCGAGGCCCACGGCGCGGGCCGCGCGCGCGAGCCGCGAGAGCTGACCCGGGTCGAGCGCCCGCGCGATGAGGAGCACCGCCGAGGCGCCGTGTGCGCGCGCCTCGAGCAGCTGCACCTCATCGGTGATGAAATCCTTGCGCAAGAGCGGGAGCCCCACGGCAGCCCGCACCTCGGACAGGTCCGCGAGCGACCCGCCGAACCGTGTGGGCTCCGTCAGCACCGAAAGGGCGGCGGCGCCTCCTCCGGCATAGGCCACGGCGCGCTCGCCCGCCGCGATCGCTTCATTGATCACGCCCTTGCTCGGCGAGCGACGCTTGATCTCGGCGATGACCCGCACCATCGGACCACGGAGCGCCACCACGAACGAAGGGACCGGGCCGGCGTCCGCCGCGGCGCGTTCCAGCCGCGCCAGGTCGTGCCGCGAAGCCCGGGCGCGCTCTGCGGACGCGCGCGTCAGTTCCCCGAGGGGTCCTCCCGGGAAACTCCACTCCGCGGTCGCTTGCCTTTCGGTCAATGTTCGGATACCGTTACTTCGGGTACTGTTCGGGAGTCAAGTGCGCGACGACCACCGGGGCCGTCCGCACCAATCCTCATGGAGTAGAGGCCGTCGAGATGCCGCTCACCAAGCGCCAGCGCCAGATCCTGGACTTCCTCACCAGCTATGCCGGCGAGCACGGCTACGCGCCGAGCTTCGAGGAGATCGCCGAGCAGTTCAACTATAACTCGCTCGCCACGGTCCACGAGCACCTGAGCAACCTCGAGCGGAAGGGCTACATCAAGCGCTCCTACAACGAGAGCCGCGCGATCGAGATCCTGCCGTCCGACATCTTCCCGCGCGCCGTGGAACTCCCCCTCCTCGGTGCGGTGGCGGCGGGATATCCGATCGAGGCCTTCGACACGGCGGAGACCATCGCGGTGCCCGACGACTTCGTGCGGCGCGCCGGCAACCACTTCGTGCTCCGGGTGCGCGGTGACTCGATGATCGACGACCAGATCAGCGACGGCGACTATGTCGTGGTGCACGATCGTCCGGCGGCGGACAACGGCGAGATGGTGATCGCCATGCTCGAGGACTCCGGCGCGACCGTGAAGCGCTACTTCCGCGAGCGCGATGGCCGGATCCGCCTGCAGCCGGCGAACGCCGCGATGGCGCCGATCTACGTGCAGGAGGACCAGGTGCGCGTGCAGGGGATCGTGGTAGGGGTGTTGCGGCGGTACTAGGGCGCAGATGCCCTGCTAGTGCTGCGCCGCCGACGCGCGCCGCAGGCGGCCGAGCGCGGCCCAGCCCTTCCCGTCGGCGAGTGCGGCGCGCGCCGCGTCCATCCCTTCGGGCAGCGTGCTCGTGAGCCCGGCGACGACGATCGCCGCCGCCGCATTGAGGAGCACGGCCGCTTCCGCGCCCGCGGATCCCTTCCCCACGAGGATCCGCTCGATGATCGTCGCGTTCTGCGCCGGTTCGCCGCCGGCCAGGTCTGCCGCGCGCACGTCGCGCACTCCCAGCGACTCCGGGTCGATGGTCCACCGCGTCATCGCGTGCCCGCGCAGCTCGATCACCGTCGTGGGACCGAGCGGGGAGACCTCGTCCATTCCCGGAGCACCGTGCACCACCATCGAGTGCACCGTGCCCAGCGCGGCGAGGGCACCGGCGATCAGCTCCAGGCGCCCCGCGTCGGCCACGCCGATCAGTTGGCGACCCGCGCTCGCCGGGTTGGCGAGCGGTCCCACGAGGTTCATCACCGTCGGGATCGCGAGCTCGCGGCGCACGGGGCCGACGTGCCGCATCGCCGGGTGCATGGTGGGCGCGAACATGAAGACGATGCCGGCCTCCTCCAGCACGGCGTGCATCCGCTCGACCCGCACGTCCACCGGGACGCCGAGCGCCTCGAGGACGTCTGCGCTCCCGGACTTCGACGTGAACGAGCGATTGCCGTGCTTCGCGATCCGCGCGCCGGCCCCCGCCGCCAGGAGCGCCGAGGCGGTCGAGATATTGAAGGTCCCCACCGCGCCGCCCCCGGTGCCGCACGTGTCCACGAGGGAGCCAGGGTCGGGCGCGACGAGCGGCGTCATCGCCTCGCGCAGCGCACGGGCCGCCCCGGCGACCTCATCCGGCGTCTCGCCCCGCACGCGCAGCGCCATCAGCAAGGCCGCCATCTGCGCGCTCGTGCCCTCCCCGGACATCACCGCGCGGAAGGCGTCGGCCGACTCCGCCGCACTGAGGGTCTCGCCTGCGGCGAGCCGCCGCAGGGTCAGTTGGAGGACGCTAGGCCCCACTGATGGATCCGAGCAGCCGCTCAGCCAGCTTCGCCTCGCTCGCGATCAGCGAGATGACGAGGCCGAGCATCCGCACGCGCTCGACATCCTCCTCGACGAACAGGCCCTGCTGGGCCCGATTGGTGAGGTTCACCACGCCCACGAGCTCGCCATGGTTCACCAGCGGGAACGAGATGAACGAGCCGCTGGTGAGGTAGTCGTCCCCGAGCAGCGGCGGCGCCTTCGCGTCCACGGCGTCCACCACCAGCATCGGTTCACGCCGTTCGGCGACCTTCCCCGCGACCCCATAGCCGATCTTCACCACCTTGCCCATCGGGACGTGCGGCGCCAGGCCGCGCGCCGCGGCGAGGTAGAGCGTGCCCGGTTCCCGGCCGACGAGGAAGAGCGAGCAGCGGAGCGACTGCATATCGTCCCCGACGAGCGCGAGCAGCCCCTCCACCAGCCGGCGCGGGTCCGTCGTCTCGGCGGAGAGCGTCATGACTCTGTCGAGCAGGTACAGGGAGCGCGTGCGCTGCCGGAGCGCCTCGCTGCGGCGGTGCAACTCGATGTGCGCCTGCTCCAGCTGCCCCACGGACGCGGTGAGCTGATGCTCGAGGGCGGCCAGCTTCCGCATCGTCCGCCGGGCCTCCTCGGCGCGCTTCGCCTCCTCACGCTCGCGCGCGACGGCCGCGATGGCGTCCTCGGCGGGAGTGCTCGCCGCGCCGCGCGTGGCCGCGACCTGCCCCTCGAGCTGCGCGAGCCGCTGGAGGTAGTCGCCGTGCACGCGCTGCGTGACCTCCTCGAGCGTGCGGGCGGCCTCCTCCCGTGCCTCGCGGTCCACGAACCGGCTCTGCGCGAGTTCGAACAGCGACGCGAGCGGCGCCATGCGCTCGGTGGCGCGCGTCCCGAACACCCGTCGCGGTTCCGACAGCGCCAGCACGGATACGAGATGACCGTCGACCTTCACGCCGCGAAGGGCGAGCGAGATGCCCTCGTCCTGGAGGGTGAGGTGCAGCAGCCGGGCGTAGGCCTCGGCCTCCTCCGGCACGTCCGCGAAGGTGCCGCCATCCTGCACGGCGCGGAGGATCATGCGGGGG
>JAOUHR010000488.1 GCA_029884515.1 Gemmatimonadota bacterium | reverse complement strand
CGCGGAGATCGAGGTCGCGGCATGGCCGGCACCGAACGTGTCGTACGGGCTCTCGGTGCGCTTGAGGAAGCCCGAGATGCCGTCCTCCTGCCGCAGCGTGTGCATCCGGTCCTTCCGGCCGGTGAGCACCTTGTGCGGGTACCCCTGGTGCCCGACATCCCAGACGAGCAGGTCGCGCGGCGTGTCGAAGGCCGCGTGCAGGGCGATGGTGAGTTCCACGACGCCAAGCCCCGCGCCGATATGGCCTCCCGTGACCGAGCAGCTCGCGATCAGGAACTCGCGGAGTTCCTGCGCCAACTGCTTGAGCTCCTCCGGGGACATCGTCCGGAGGTCAGCCGGGCTGTGGACGCGATCGAGGAGGGTCATGGCGTGGAACGGGGGGTGTGGGGGCGCACGTAGGTTGTACCCCGGACAGGGGCGACGCCAGCCCGGGCGCGCACGGCCCGCGCGGTGCGCCTTGAGTCCTGCGGCTCCCGCGCGCAGCGCCTCACGACGACCGCTCCACGACGAGACGTGCCAGCCGAGTCAGTTCGGGCGTCAGCATCCCGCTCGACTCCAGGCTCCGGCAGGCCTCCTGCACCAGCGCCTCGGCGCGCGCGCGCGCGCCGTCCACGCCAAGGAGCGCCGGGTAGGTGCTCTTCCGCAAGTGCACATCCTTGCCCGCCGTCTTGCCGAGCTGATCGGTGGTGCCCGTGACGTCGAGCACGTCATCGGCGATCTGGAAGGCGAGGCCCACGGCCGCCCCGTACGCGCCGAAGGCGTCCACCACCGGCGGTGGTGCGCCACCGGCGAGCGCGCCGATGCGCGTGGAGGCCTCGATCAGCGCGCCCGTCTTGCAGCGATGGATCCGCTCGAGCGCCGCGAGGTCGAGCGCGAGCCCCTCGCCCTCGAGGTCGAGGAGCTGTCCGCCGATCATCCCACCGGCGCCCGATGCCCGCATGAGGATGCGGACCACCTCCGCCTGCGCTTCCGGCGCGAGGCCGAGGGTCTTCGCGGCTTCGGCAGCGGCCAGTGCCGCGAGCGGGACCATCGCCATTCCCGCCGCGGTCGCGGTGCGCACACCGTACACGCGGTGCACCGTCGCCCGTCCGCGCCGCATGTCGTCGTCATCCATGCAGGGCAGGTCGTCGTGCACCAGTGAGTACGCGTGCACCACCTCGACGGCGGCCCCAAGCGCGCTCGCCTCTCCGTGGCCGCCCGCCGCGCGGTAGGCCGCCATGAGGAGGATCGCGCGGAGCCGCTTCCCCTCCCCTTCCAGGCTGTAGCGGATCGCGGCGGCGACGTCCCCCGTCACGCTCCCCAGGTGGCGCCCCATGAGCGCGTCCAGTGCGCGCGCGATCGCGGCCCGGTCCGCGCGCAGGTCGAGCGGCGCCAGGTCGGTCATGGTCACTCGCTCACCTCGAACACGCCGTCCGCCTGCTCCACCAGTGTCCGCACCTTCCCCTCCGCCTCGCTGAGCGCCGCCGAGGCCTCGCGGAGGCGCACGATCCCCTCCTCGAAGAGCACGAGCGCCTGCTCGAGGGGCAGGTCGTCGCGATCGAGGGCGACGGCGATCTCCTCGAGTCGCGCCAGCGTCTGCTCGAATGTCACGGGGTGTTCCTCAGGTGCGGGCCATCGCCATGCACGCGCTCGGTCCGGGCCGTGACGCGTCCGTCGTGGAGCAGGAGGTCGAACGGGTCGCCCGCCCTGAACGCGCCCGCGCGCCCGAGCGTGCGGCCGTCGGCGCCGCGCGCGACCGCGAACCCCCGCGCGAGCACCGCGAGCGGCGAGAGCGCCTCGAGCCGGCCGCTCACCTGCTGGAGGCGCGCCCGCCGCCGCTCGACCGCGCGAGTGGCGCGCACCGAGAGGCCCTCGCCCCGCACGCGGAGGTCCCGCGCGCCGCGCTGCACCTTGTCCTCCAGCGCGTCGGCCAGCGTGCCGGCCAGCGTGCGCAGGTCCTGCTGCACCTCCGCCAGCACGGGCACCGCCGCTTCGGCGGCGACCGACGGGGTCGCCGCGCGCACGTCGGCGACCAGGTCGGCGATCGTGACGTCGGTCTCGTGCCCCACCGCGGAGATCGTGGGGATCGGGCAGGACGCGATGGCGCGCGCGACGCCCTCGTGGTTGAAGGCCCAGAGATCCTCGCGCGAGCCCCCGCCACGCCCGATGATCAGCACGTCGGCGCCGCGCCACCGGCTCAGGCGGTCGAGCGCAGCCATCAGCGACTCGGGCGCCGTCTCCCCCTGCACGGCCGCAGGGATCACCACCACCGAGACACCCGGATGGCGGCGACCGATCACGGACA
>JAOUHR010000487.1 GCA_029884515.1 Gemmatimonadota bacterium | reverse complement strand
CTGCAGAGCGATCCGCTCGTCGGGGTGCGCGGGGAGGGCCTGTTCGTCTCGGTGGTGGGGAAGCTCAAGCCGGGCGTCAGCCACGCGCAGGCGGCGGCCGACGTGACGACCATCATGCAGCGGCTCGGGGCCGAGTATCCGGAGACCAACAAGGGCTACTCGGCGATCGTGTTGGACTTCGTCGAGGACGCGCTCGGCCCGGAGCCACGCCAACTGCTCTGGACGATGCTCGGCGCTGTCCTCTTCGTGCTCCTGATCGCCTGCTCGAACGTGGCGAACCTGCTGCTCGACCGCGCGGCGCACCGCACGAAGGAGGTGGGGGTGCGCAGCGCGCTCGGCGCGTCGCGCGGGGCGATCGTCCGGATCTTCCTCGCCGAGGCGTTCCTGCTCGCCGCGACCGGCACGCTGCTCGGCGTCGCGGTGGCCTCCGCGGGCATCGACGTGTTCAACCGCGCCATCGCGGGGTCGCAGCCGCCGTTCTTCATCCAGATCGGCCTCTTCCCGCCGGTGCTCGCTTTCACCGTCGGGATCGCCGTGGTCGCGACACTGTTCTCCGGTCTCATTCCGGCCTTCCAGGCGTCGCGTCCTGACATCGCCGAGGTGCTCAAGGACGAGTCGCGCGGTGCGTCGAGCCTCAAGATCGGGCGGATCAGCAGGGCGCTCGTCGTCTTCGAGATCGCGCTCTCGTGCGGCCTGCTGGTGGCCGCGGGCCTCATGATCAAGAGCGTCGCGAAGACGCGCACGATGGACACGGGGTTCGAGACGGTGAGTGTCTACACCACGCGCGTCGGCTTCCCGTCGGCCTACACCGACACCGCCGCGCAGAAGCTCTTCTTCCAGCAGCTCGACGCGAAGGTCGCCGCGCTCCCGGGCGTGCTGGCGGCGACCGTGGCGTCCGGCCTGCCGGGCGCGCAGCAAGGGCTCAGCGGCTCCCGCTTCGCGCTCGAGGGCGCGAGCTACGCCAAGGACACGGACTATCCGCGCACCCGCTCGCTGGCGGTGACGCCGGGGTTCTTCGCGACCCTCGACATCCCGCTCCGGAAAGGGCGGCTGTTCGCGTCGAGCGACCGCGAAGACGGCCTGCCGGTCGCGGTGGTCAACGAGCGGTTCGTGTCGCAGTTCCTCGCCGGCCAGGATCCGATCGGCCGGCGCGTGCGGTTCGGTGACTCCAGGAGCACGGCGCCCTGGGCGACGATCGTCGGCGTGGTGCCCGACGTCTTCGGCGGTGATCCGCAGGACCCGCGTCCGGCGATCGTCTTCCGGCCGCTGGCGCAGCAGCAGACGAGCTTCGCCTATGTCGCGGCCCGCACCACGGGAGCACCGATGGCCCTCGCCGACCCCATCCGTGGCGTGGTGGCCTCGCTCGATCCCGACCTGCCGACCTACTGGCCGATGACGCTCGACCAGGCCATCGCCGAGCCGCTGTGGTTCGTGCGGGTGTTCGGCACGATGTTCATGCTGTTCGGCTTCGTCGCCCTCTTCCTCGCCTCGATCGGCCTCTACGCGGTGATGTCGTTCTCCGTGAGCCGTCGCACGCGCGAGGTGGGTGTGCGGATGGCGCTCGGCGCCAGCGCGCGTGACGTGGTGCGACTCATCCTGGATGGCGGCGCGCGCCAGCTGGGCGTGGGGCTCGTGATCGGGCTCCTGCTCGCCGCCGGCATCGCGCGCCTGCTGACCATCATCCTCTTCGACGTGCAGCCACTCGACCCCGTGGTGTTCGGCGGCGTGGCGCTGGTGCTCGCGACCACGGGAGCCCTCGCCTGCTTCCTGCCGGCGCGGCGCGCGGCGCTGGTGGACCCATCGGAGGCGATGCGGAGCGAATAGGTTTGCGGGAACCCCGAGGTCCCATGCGCTCCGTCTGGTCCACGCTCACGTTCCTCGCCGCCACCTCGCTCACGGTCGCGTGCCAGCGTCCGCCCGTTCCCGCATCGCCCGTTGCCGCGATCGCGCGCGTGGAGCAGGTGAGCGGCACGAGCGTGTTGCTGATCGCCGTGAGTCCCGTGGACGATCGCGTGGTCTGGGCAAGCGGCGCGCAGGGCACCTGGGTCCGCACGACGGACGGCGGCACGACATGGACCGCGGGACGCGTGCCCGGCGCCGATTCACTCCAGTTCCGCGACGTGCACGCCGTGGATGCGAACACCGCCTGGCTGCTCAGCATCGGGAACGGGCCGCAGTCCCGCATCTACATGACCCGCGATGCCGGCGTGAACTGGACGCTGCAGTTCCGGAACACGGACCCCCGCGCGTTCTATGACTGCTTCGACTTCTGGGATGTGCAGCGC
>JAOUHR010000087.1 GCA_029884515.1 Gemmatimonadota bacterium | reverse complement strand
GGAGTTCGAGGGCTACGGCCCCGTGGGTGTGGTGGGGCAGATCATCCCGTGGAACTTCCCGCTGCTCATGCTGGCGTGGAAGGTCGCGCCGGCGCTCGCGGCGGGGAACACGGTGGTGCTCAAGCCGGCGGAGTACACGCCGCTCTCGGCGCTCCTCTTCGCCGAGCTGGCGCACGAGGCGGGGCTCCCGCCGGGCGTGCTGAACATCCTCACCGGCGACGGCCGTACCGGCGCCGCGCTCGTCGCGCACGACGACGTGGACAAGATCGCCTTCACCGGCTCGACCGACGTCGGCCGCATCATCCGCAAGGCGACGGCGGGGAGCGGCAAGAAGCTCTCGCTCGAGCTTGGCGGCAAGTCTCCCTTCATCGTGTATGAGGACGCCGACCTCGACAGCGTGGTGGAGGGCGTGGTGGACGCGATCTGGTTCAACCAGGGCCAGGTCTGCTGCGCCGGCTCGCGCCTGCTCGTGCAGGAGGGGATCCACGACCGCCTGATCGCGAAGCTGCGCGCGCGGATGGAGAAGCTCCGCGTGGGCAAGCCGCTCGACAAGGCGGTGGACATGGGCGCGATCGTCGCGCCGGAACAGCTCGACCGCATCAAGGCCCTCGTGAAGCAGGGCCGTGAGGAGGGCGCCGAGATGTGGCAGCCCTCCTGGGGCGTGCCGAAGGACGGCTGCTTCTATCCGCCCACGCTCTTCACCAACGTCGAGCCCGCGAGCACCATCGCGCAGGTGGAGATCTTCGGCCCGGTGCTGGTGGCCATGACCTTCCGCACGCCCGAGGAGTCCGTGGCGCTGGCGAACAACACCCCGTTCGGCCTCGCGGCGAGCGTCTGGACGGAGAACATCAACCTCGCCCTCGACATCGCGCCCAGGGTCAAGGCGGGCGTGGTCTGGGTGAACGCGACCAATCTCTTCGATGCGGCGGCGGGGTTCGGCGGGTACCGCGAGTCGGGGTTCGGCAGGGAAGGAGGGCGCGAAGGGATGTTCGAGTACTGCAGGCGTGAGGTGGGAGGTGGGAGGAGTGAGGTGACTCCGACGCGCGCAACGAAGAAGGTCGCCTCCCGCGGGCAGTCCTCCTCACACCTCACACCTCCCACCTCCCTTCCTTCAGTTGATCGCACCCCCAAACTCTTCATCGGCGGCAAGCAGGCGCGCCCCGACGCGGGATACTCGCGAGTGATCACGGGGCACAGGGGACAGCGCGTCGGCGAGGTGGGGGAAGGGAACCGCAAGGACATCCGCAACGCGGTCGAGGCAGCGCAGGCGGCGGCCAAGGGGTGGGCGCGCAGCACGGCGCACCTCCGCGCGCAGATCCTCTACTACATCGGCGAGAACCTGAGCGCGCGCGGCGACGAGTTCGCGACACGGCTCCGCACGATGACCGGCGCCTCGGCGGCCGCGGCCGCGCGCGAAGTGGAGACGAGTGTCGCGCGCCTCTTCACCTTCGCGGCCTGGGCCGACAAGTGGGACGGTGCCGTGCATCAGGTTCCCATCCGTGGCGTCGCGCTCGCGATGCACGAACCCATCGGCGTCGTCGCCGTCGCGGCGCCCGACGAGGCGCCGCTGCTCGGCTTCGTCTCCACCGTCGCGCCGCTCGTCGCCACGGGGAACACGGTGGTCGCGCTGCCGAGTGAACCGCATCCGCTCGCGGCCACCGACCTCTACACGGTGTTCGAGAGCTCCGATGTCCCGGCGGGCGTGATCAACATCGTCACCGGCGGACGGGACGCCCTCGCCAGGACGCTCGCCGAGCACGACGACGTGGAGGGCTTCTGGTACTGGGGCTCGGTCGCCGGCGCCAAGGCGGTGGAGTTCGCGTCGGCGTCGAACATGAAGCGCACCTGGTGCCACGCCGGCGCGACGGACTGGTACGGCGCCACGGAGCGCGAGGCGCGCGAGTTCCTGCGCGAGGCCACGCAGGTGAAGAACATCTGGGTGCCGTACGGGGAGTGAGCCCGGCCGCCGCCGCGCGCGACCCTAGGGGCGCGGCTCGCCCGCCTTCACCTCGTCCCAGATCGCATCGAGCGCCTCGAGACCGGCCGAGCGCACCTCCACGCCGCGCTCGGCCGCGAGGCGCTCCACCGCCTCGAAGCGCCGCTGGAACTTCGCGTTCGCGCGGTCGAGTGCGAGGGAAGGATGCGTGCCCGCCTTGCGGCAGAGGTTGACCACCGCGAAGAGCAGGTCGCCGAGTTCGTCCTCGAGCCGCGCGTGGCGCGGGTCGAGCGACGGGACGCCGTGCGTGTCGAACGTCGCGCCGGACTCGTGCACGAGCGTGCGCACCTCGCCGAGTTCCTCTTCCACCTTCTCCATCGGGCCCTCGAGGTCGGGCCAGTCGAAGCCCACGCCGGCCGCGCGCTCCTGCAGGCGATGCGCGCGGTGCAGTGCCGGAAGGCCCTGCGGCAGCCCCTCCGCGAGCGAGCCCCGCGCCTTCGCCTTCATCTGCTCCCACGGCGTGCGTTCCGTCTCGGTGCCGTAGAGCCAGGGGTGCCGGCGCCGCATCTTCCCCACGAGCGAGCCCGCGACATCCTCGGGGCCGAAGGCGCCGCGCTCCTCGGCGATCACGGCGTGGAAGAGCACCTGGAGCAGCACATCGCCGAGCTCCCCGCAGGTCGCCGCGTCGTCCCCTTCGCGGAGCGCGTCGTCGAGCTCGTGCATCTCCTCGTTGAGGTAGGGGCGCAGCGACTCGTGGGTCTGCGCGCGATCCCACGCGTCGCGGGTGCGGAGGTCGCGCATGATGGCGAGGGCATCTTCAAGCGTGGCTTTGTCTTGCATCGCTCAGGGGGGTCCGGTAATCTTGACGGTCTGCATGCCGAGTGAATCTACGCTGGGACAAGACGCGCGCGCCTGGATCGACGTGGATCTCGGCGCGCTCGTGCGCAATGCGAAGGCGGTCGCCCGCCAGACGCAGGTGCCGCTGCTGCCGATGGTGAAGGCGGATGCCTACGGGCTCGGCGCCGTGGCCGTCGCGCGTGCGCTCGAGCAGGTGGATCCCTTCGCGTACGGCGTGGCGACGATCACCGAGGGAGAGGAACTCCGTGCGGCGGGCATCGTGCGGCCCGTGCTCCTCTTCACGCCAGCGCGGCCCACGGACCTGCCGCGGCTGCGTGCCGCGCGCATGACCCCGTCGCTCGCGACCGCGGCGGGGATCGAGACCTGGGCCGCCGAGGGCGGCGGCGCCTGGCACCTCGCGATCGACACGGGGATGCACCGGGCGGGGATCCGGTGGGACGCGCTCGATCCGATCCTCGATGCGGTCCGCCGGCACCCGCCCGAGGGCGCGTTCACGCACTTCCACTCCTCCGAACTGGACGACGGCTCGCTCGAGCGACAGGACGAGCGCTTCCGCGAGGCGATCGCGTGCCTGCCCGCGCGCCCTCGCCTCCTGCACGCGGACAACAGCGCGGCGATCGTCCGGCGTGCGCCGTCGCCATGGGATCTCGTGCGGCCGGGGATCTTCCTCTACGGCGTGGGCAGCGGAGTTCGCGCGATGCTCCAGCCGGAGTCCGTGGTCGGTCTCCGGGCCCGCATTCTCGAGGTGCGGGTGGTGCGTTCAGGCGAGGGCGTGAGCTACGACGCCACGTGGCGGGCGGAGCGACCGAGCCGGATCGCGACGGTCGCCTGCGGCTACGCCGATGGGCTGCGACGGCAGCTGGGCAACACCGCCGTCGCCCTCGTGGTCGGCACGCGGGTGCCGATCGCGGGTGTCGTTACGATGGACATGACGATGCTCGACATCACCGACACGACAGCGGACGTCGGCGACGTGGTCGCCTTCCTTGGTGCGCAGGCCGGCGACGAACTCACGGTCGAGGAACTCGCGAGGCTCGGCGGCTGCTCGCCGTACGAGCTGCTGACCGGCCTCCGCCAGCGGCTCCCGCGCTTCTACTCGGGCGGCGGATGACGGCGCGCACGCATCCCTCGCGCCGCGTGATCATCCTCGTGCTCGATGGCGTGGGCATCGGCGCCGCGCCCGACGCGGCACGCTACGGCGACGTCGGCTCGGATACGCTGGGGAACCTCGCCCGGGCGGTGGGTGGCCTCGCGCTCCCGAACCTCGAGCGCGCGGGGCTCGGTCGCATCGCGCCGCTCGCCGGCGTCGCCCCGGTGGCGTCCCCGACCGCGGCGTGGGGCCTCATGATCCCCCAGTCGGCCGGGAAGGACAGCACCACCGGACACTGGGAGCTCGCCGGCATCCACCTCGCGCGCCCCTTCCCGACGTATCCGCACGGGTTTCCCGCCGAGGTCGTGGGGGAGTTCGCGCGGCGCACGGGTCGCCCCGTGATCGGCAACGTGGCGGGGAGTGGCACCGACATCCTGGACCGCTACGGCGCGGAGCACCAGCGGACGGGCGCGTGGATCCTCTACACCTCGGCCGACTCGGTCTTCCAGGTCGCGGCGCACGAGGGCACGGTGCCGCTCGCCGAACTCTACGCCGCCTGCGATACCGCGCGCGCGATGCTCGTCGCGCCGCACGACGTCTCGCGCGTGATCGCGCGGCCGTTCGTCGGCACACCGGGGGCCTGGCAGCGGACACCGAACCGCCGGGACGTCTCCATCGCGCCTCCCGCGGAGACGCTGCTCGACGCGCTCGCGGCCGCGGGGATCCCGCGCGACGGGGTGGGCAAGGTGGACGATCTGTTCGCCCGCCGAGCCCTCGAGGGCGGGCACACCCGTGACAACGCCGACGGCATCGCGCGGATCCTGGCGTGGCAATCGCACGGCCCCAATGGGTTGTTGTTCTGCAACCTTGTAGATTTCGACCAGCTCTACGGGCACCGGAACGATGCTCCGGGGTTCTACCAAGCGTTGCGGCAGTTCGACGCCGCCCTGCCTGCCCTCATCGCCGCCCTCCGCGAGGACGACCTGCTGTTCATCACCGCCGATCATGGGAACGACCCCACCACGCCGTCCACGGACCACGCGCGGGAGTGCGTGCCGTTGCTGGTGGCCGGCCGCCGCGTGCGTCCGGTGGGCCTCGGGCGGCGCCCGACCTTCTCCGACCTCGGCGCGACCGTCGCCGACTGGTTCGGCATCGGCTTCCGCGGTCGCGGGACGTCGTTCCTCCCGGCGCTCCTGGCGTGATGTCCGTCGCGCTCGACTCCAGCCTGCCGGCACTCCGGGAGGGCGCCGCGCAGGCGATGCAGAAGGCCTACGCGCCCTACTCCAGGTTCCGCGTCGGCGCCGCGCTCCTCACCGAGGGTGGCGCGATCGTCACCGGCTGCAACGTGGAGAACGCGAGCTACCCCGCCGGGATCTGCGCCGAGCGCGCGGCGCTGGGCAGTGCGGTGGCGGCGGGCCACCGGCGGTTCGTGGCCGTGATGATCGTCTCCGAAGCCGCGGAGCCGACGCCGCCCTGTGGCATGTGCCGGCAGGCGCTCGTCGAGTTCGGTTCCTCCCTCCAGGTGGTGTCCCGCACCACCGGAGGCTCAGAAGCACGGTGGTCGCTCGCTGAGCTGCTGCCGCGCCCCTTCACGCCCTCTTCGCTCCAATCCCGATGAATCGGCGCCTGCTCCGCGCGCCCGCGCTCGTCGTGCTCGGCCTGGCCGTGCTCGCCGGCGCCTGCACGGAACGTCTCGACAACGGGGCCAACTGCCCCTCGCTCTGCCCGGGGCAGTCGCTCAACGTGCTCGACACCACGCTCACGCCGGCGATCGTGTTCGACACCACGCTCGGCCCGTATCCCTTCCAGGGCTACGAGTCGCCGATGCTCCTCGCCAAGCGCGGCACGGCGCTCGACACGCGCATCATCGCGCGCTTCGACACGCTGGTGCGCGACTATGCGCCGAGCGCCGACACGCTGCGGCCGATCACGACCATCGACTCGGCGAGCCTGAGCATCCGGCTGACCAAGACCGGGCTCGCGCTGCCGGCCACGCTCTTCCTCGACGTGTACGACGTGCGCGACGCGACCGCGAACGACACGATCCCGGCCGAGTTGCTGCCGCACTTCGTACCGTCGCGGTTCCTCGGGACGCTCCAGATCGACAGCGCGGACTTCCAGGACTCGACCGCCGTCCGCATCCCGATCGACACGGCCGTGCTGATGGCGGCGATCCGCGATCCGCTCCTCGGCATGCGCCTCGGCGTCAGCATCCGCGGCACCGACGACGTCGCGCTCTGGGTCACGACGACGGACGACCCGGGCAACGGGCCCCTCCTCAAGTACCGTCCCATCTCCGCGACGCCGGGTGGCGCGGACTCCACCGCGATCGCCTTCACCATCACGCCCACGTCGACGACGCCGCCGCGCCCGCTCTTCGCCGCAGCGGACTACCTCGATTACCTGCTCGTGGCGGCCGCCCCGAACCTGCGCGCCGCGGATCGCTTCGCGGTGGGTGGTGTGCCCAGCGTCCGGCCCTACCTGCGCTTCGACCTCCCGCTCTGGCTCACCGACTCCAGCTTCGTGGTCCGCGCGCAGCTCGAGTTCACGCAGGACCCGGTCTACGGGCTCGATGAGCAGGACTCCATCGTCGTCTACCCGCAGTTGGTGCTCGCCGGGAACGCGGTCACCGAGCTCGCCCGCGCCGCCACGCTGCTCGCGCCGGCCGGCTTCTTCGTCACCGACTCGATCCGCCGCGCGCCGGCGGACTCGGGGACGGTCGCCATCGAGATCAACGGCCTGATCCGGAACTGGGTATCGACCAACGGCGTGCGCCCCCTGCCGAGCGCGATCGTGCTGCGCGCGAAGGCGGAGGGCTACTCCGCCGCCGGCCTCCGGTTCTTCGGACTCACCGCCGCCCCGGGCCTCAGGCCGCGCATCCGCGTGAGCTACGTCCGCAACGCCAGCTTCGGACGGCCGTGATGCGACGCCCACTGTGCACGCTCCTGCTCGCTGCGCTCGCCTCCACGACGGCGGGGGCACAGGGCGCGCTCGCGGTGCAGGGCTGGGGATTCCCCACCGGCCAGTTGAGCGCGGCGTCCCTCGCCGTCGGTGGGGCCACGGCCGAGATCGACCCGGCCTCACCGCTGAATCCGGCGAACATGGGCCGGCCGAATCGCTACGCGATCTACATGCAGTACGAACCCGAGTTCCGCCGCACCACGTCGGACGGCGCGACGGGGTCGAGCACGACGATCCGGTTCCCGGCCTTCGCGATGAGCGGCGGGCTCGGGCACTTCACCCTCGGCGTCTCGTTCAGCACGCTCCTCGACCGCACCTGGTCGAACGTCTACGCCGACAGCGTGGTGATCGACGGCACGCGTGTCGCCTCGACCCTGGTCGCCGGCAGCAATGGGGCGATGAACGACGCGCGCTTCGGGGCGGCGTACTGGGTGAACCCGCGTCTCCAGG
>JAOUHR010000086.1 GCA_029884515.1 Gemmatimonadota bacterium | reverse complement strand
AGGGCGTGGAACCCGAAGGGCACGGCGTCCGCGAAGAAGCTGCAGCAGGTGGATCGCCACGCCATCGGGATGCGCGCGACGAGCCGTGCGCCGGCCGGACCCATGATACGCCCCCGAGGGGCCGCCTGGTCCGGTCCGGCCACCGGGCGCCCACTTCGCCGCCTGTGCCGACCCCCGACCATCAACGCCTGCTCCCGCTATGGCGCAGCGTTGGGCGCGTCGGGCGCGTCGGGCGCGTCGGGCGCGTCGGGCGCGTCGGGCGCGTCGGGCTTAGGGAAGTGCTGCGCTTCGCACTTCGGACAGATGCCGTGCGTGAACTCGACCGGGGCGCGATCGCGGAGGTATTGCTCGACACTGCTCCAATACTCTTGCCCGTCGCGGATGCTCTTGCAGTATGCGCAGATGGGCAGGAGGCCGACGAGCGTCCGTTCGCGTTGCAGTGCCGAAGCGAGCTGCGCCGCGGCGCGCCGCAACTCGAGTTGCTCGACCACCAGCCGGCTGAGCGCCTGCAATGCCGAGAGCTGCAGGGAGGTCGGCTCCCGCGGCACCGAGTCGATGACGCAGATCGTCCCCAGGCTGTGACCATCCGGCGTCACGAGGGGTGCACCGGCATAGAAGCGGATGTTCGGCTCACCGGCGACGAACGGATTGCTCACGAATCGCGCATCCTCGTGTGCATCGGGGACGACGAGCAACTGCGTATCGACGATCGCATGGGCGCAGAATGCATGTTCCCGCGGCGTCGATTCCACCGCGAGGCCACGGCGCGCCTTGAACCACTGTCGGTGATCGTCGATCAGCGTGATGAGCGCCATCGGCGTCTCACAGATCACCGACGCGATCTCGACGAGGTCGTCGTACGCCTGTTCGGGCGCGGAATCGAGGATCTGGTACGCCCGAAGCGCCTCGAGGCGCTCGACTTCGCGGGACGGAATCGGATAGCCGCGCACTGGGATGGGGATTGGGTCGGAGCTCAGCCTGTTGATGCGAGCGCACCGGCGGAACCCACTCGTCCCGCCGACCTGCGTCCGCCCGCCGACCGCACGGGGGTCAGACACGCACGTGAGCGTTGCATCTGCTGCACCCAATTGACGTGCGGCGCGGCACAAAGGTGACCATAAGCGCGCCACGCGCCCCCATGCCGGCTCGCTGCCTCCTCATCCCGGGACGCCGGCCGGCGTCCCGGTCATGCGCCGACGATCGGAGACTCGCCTACCGATCCTCGGGGAGAGCGTCGAATTCCCGTCGCTTCGCGTCGAGCCACTCCTTCATGGTCCTGACGGGCCATCAGGGACCTCATCTCCTCCATGGCCGCCAGATGGGCCTGGTCGCCGCGCTGGAACATCTCCGTCCCATGGCGCCTGCTCAACGACGCCATCTCGTCGAACGAATCGGCGCGGAACTCCGTGTCGCATGCACCGCCCAGTTGCCTGCAACTCATCGTCTTCACCCGGTCCTCCCGCCGACGTGGGCGGCCGTGCCGCCGCACACGAGCCCGGCCGCTGCGCGGCGGCCTCGCCCCCGCTTCCCTCGTACGCCTCCCTGCACGGAGCGCCGTTGGGCCGTCACCGGTGTGTGTTGACCACCCTGGAACGCCGAGGAGTATCAACAAGACTGCTGGCCGGGTGCGCGGTATCCTCGATTCCACGGCGCCCGATATCTGCCGCGCCGATGACGGGGACGAACCACGCGGGATATCCCCGGGCAATGACGCGCGCGAGCAGCCGATCAGGCATGGCAACGCCCAGCGGGAGGCATGTTGGCCCGACGAGTCCGTGTTTGCGTCACGGTCGGACGTGGCGTCTCGCTCCCCCTTCCCAGGCACGGCCGGCTGCACCTCGCGCGGCCCGGTGGCGGCGACGGGAGCCACGCCTGACAATGGACTCCCAGTCACAAGCCGGTGGTCGACGCCGCGATCCCGACTCCTTACCTCGGCCGCGCGCCCCGCGCGGCGGAGATGCGACCCAGGTCCGCGAGCAGCGCGTCGGGCGAGAGCGCTCGACCGAGGAAGTCCTCGATCACCTGCCGCGAGGGCCGCTCGAGCCCGAACCGATAGAGCCGCTCCGATACCCACGGATACCACGTCGTGTCGCCGCGGGCGAAGTCGCCATGCACGGCCTTCGCGCGCGCGCGGAGGTCGGCGATGATGATCGCGCCGATCGCATAGTTGGCCATGTACCCGGGGGAGTCGATCAGCTGGCCGCGGCGCGCCCACCAGGCGAGTTCGGGATGCGGCCGGATGTGGAGGTACTCCGAGGTGAGGGCGGTCCAGACGGCGTTCGGGTCGGACTCCGGCTGCGCGTGCATCCGGATCTCGAAGAGGGCCCAGCAGACGTCCATGATGATCGCCGCGTAGCGCGAGCGCAGCCCGTCCGCCACGGGCACGGAGTCGCCCAGCCACCGCTGCTGCCACGCCGGCTCGTACACCTCGAGCGAGACGAAGTCCGCGAGCCCCTCGGTGAAGGCGTCGTTGTCGGGCCAGTCGAGGAACGCCGGGCGCGTCCGGATCGCCGCGATGTGCACCGCGTGCCCGGTCTCGTGCAGCAGCTCGGCGAGCATCCCCAATCCGGCGCTCGTGCGGTACGTCGCGAAGATCCACTCGCTGCCACCCACCCATCGGCCATTCTCGAGGCGCGCGCGGCGCCCGAAGTCGGTGAACGCCACGGGTGTCTTCCCCACACGCGGCTCCACGTCGAGGTGCACGCCGAGCGCATCGATGTCCGCTCCGAGCGCCTGGTAGTAGCCGGCATTGAGCGTCGTGAGACCGCGCGCGGCGACTAGCGGGCTGAGCACGCGGTCGGCATGGCCCGCGAGGTAGTCGTAGTCCCAGGGCTCGATCAGCGAGTCGGGCGTCACGTCGCGCCAGCGCTCCAGGATCGAGACCAGCCAGCCCTCCATGCGCTCAGGCTCCACGCCGACTCGTCGCGCCCGGCCGGCCACGGGAGATCCCTCCGCGCGCCACCGCTCCGCGCTGAGCCGGACGAGGTGGCGGTACGGGCTCTCCGCCCCGCCGTCTCCGGCGATCGTGCGGAACACCGGTTCGAGCGCACGAAAGAGGCGCTCGCGCTCGGCCGCACTCGCGGTGCCCGGCAGCCGGCCGAGCACGGTGAGGCGGTCGAGCGTCGCATTGCGGTACCGCACATGCTCCGCCGCGTAGCCATAGCAGGCGTAGATGCGCGCGGTGAGGGCGCTGAGCCCATCCGGCGAGTCGGCGATCGTGGCGGCGTCGTACGTGCAGTCGGGGCGCCCGGCGGCCGCTTCCGGAGCGGCCGTGGCCGATGGCGCGAGGGCCGCAGCATAGGCGACCGCCGTGCGCTCCATCGTCCGCAGCGCGCGCCGGTCGAGGCTGTCCAGCGCCATGCTGTCGATGGCAGCGAGCTGCGCCTGAAGCCGTGCGAGCGACGCCGGCCCCTCCTCCATGAGTTGCGCGAGCGGCGTCCCGTCCTCGGCGCGATCGGCGCCTCTCGCGCGCGCGATGGAGATGGCATCCCCGATCCTGCGTGCGGCCTCGAACGAGGACTCCGCCACGGCGAGCGCCGCGCGTGCCTCGCGCGCGCCGGCCCGCTCGGCCGGGTCGCACGCGTGGGCCGCCAACGCGCCGAGCAGGAGAGCGGCGGCGTGCCGGCGGGTTCGCATCAGGGTCAAGGCCCTTGGTCGAAGATGATGTCCACCGGGATCGACTTGGAGGCGAGGCGGTCGAGGTCCTGCTGCGTCGCGGCCGAGATCGTGCCGTACTGCTCCTGGTACTTGCGCACGCCCTCCAGGTCGCCGTTGCCCTGCAGGGTGAGGATCTTGGCGCTGAGCGCATTCATCCCGGCTTCGAACGTCGGGATGTCCACGCGATACTTGCCCGTGGCGGCGTCGCGCGTGAAGGCGCCCGCCTCCTGCAGGAAGTTGAAGGCCGCGATGTTCGCCCGTCCGTGCGCGTCGCCGCCGCCGAATCGCATCGACCGGAAGAGGCTCGCCAGGAAGCTCACGTAGTTGGCGCGGATGTCCTCGCCTGGGAGCTCTCCCTGCCGGTTCAGCGACTGCACCATGTAGAGCCCGAGGATGTCGGCCTTCCCCTCCTCGAGCGCGCCCGCCTGCTCCTTGAGTGCGGTGCGCACCGTGCCCTTGCCGTCGAGCGTGTTCTTGATGCCCAGTCCGTGCGCCACCTCGTGGAACATCGTGTTCTCGAAGAAGGCGTCGAAGGTGAGGAACGCGAGCTGGTCGGCGTCGAGCAGCTCGCCGGCGATGGGCATGAGGATCCTGTCGAACTTGGCCCGGATCACGTTCTTGAGCTGGAGGCGCCGGGTCCCCTTCTTGAGCTGGACCTCCTCGTCGTTGGGAAGGTTGATCGCGATCGTCTTCGCCCCCGAGTTGGCCTGGCCGGCGTAGTAGATGGCGTCGTACGCGTTGAGGTCGGAGTCGGTGCCCGGGCGCTCGCGCTTGTAGGCCGCGTCCACGGGGATCCCGCGCTGGAGCGCGGGGAGCATCGCGGTGTAGCGCGAGAGCCGCTGGCTCCACGCCTTGTCCTTGATCAGGACGTACGCCTCGTTCGCGGCCTTGTAGCCGAAGAGGCCGTCCTCATAGGTCTCGATGGGCCCGATCACCACGTCGATCGTGTTGGACTTCATGTCCATCCACGCGAGGTCGCTCGCCTGGTACTGGTCCGTGAGCAGGGCGTCGGCGCGGAGCGTAAGGTAGCGCTTGAGCCCCGCGTCGTCGGCGAAGGCCGCGGCTTCGCGCAGCTTCGCGGCCGCCACGCGGTTCTGCGCGGCGAAGGCGACGTGATAGGGCACGGCGACGAGCGCCCCACCGTCGCCGCGCCGCACCAGGGTGTAGAGGCTCTTGAGCGAGTCCGCGTGCGCCGGCGTCGCGGCGGCGAGCGCCGCCTCGAAGGCCTCGCGCGTCATGTCGTGCGGGTACAGGTTCGCGCCCGGCGGCCGCGCCCCGACTTCGGCGACGAACGGCGCGTTGTCGTCGAGCCGGTCCCAGGGGCCGTAGTTGAGCTCGATGAAGCGGCGGATGCTGGAATCGGACACCGTGGCGAGGAGGGAGTCGCGCGACCCGTATGCCTGCTGCCAGAAGATCGTGTCCTGCGTCCGGGCGGCGGCGATGAGGAGCGGGAGCATGCGGCGCTCGTTCGGCGTGAGCGCGGCGGTGTCCACCGCGAGATGTACGGTCGTGTAGGAGGAGAGACCGCGCGCGGCGGTCGCGGCGGCCGTTGCCGAACGATCCGCGTCGACGGCGGGGCCGGCGCAGGCGACGAGCAGCGCGAGGCCGGACGCCACGGCGTATCCGAGCGCGCGTGTGGCAGGGGATGTCGGAACACGGGACATGCGTTCTCCGGGAAGCGGCGATCGGTGAGTCCCCGGAGCATACCGGGACCGTCCGCGCATCGCCAGACCGCTCGGTCGGCCCCGCGCGGCCGGCCACGACACGGCCACGGGGCCTCAGCCGCCGGAGGCCCTTCATCACCACCGCCACAGGCGCGGTCTCGTCGCCGCTTCCTTCGCACAGCTGTCTGCACCAAGCGCCGTTGGGTTGCCGGTGCCCGAACGCGACGTCAACTCACCCAGCCCGTCACGACTTGGCATCTCGCCGTGGCATTCCCCGTTGTTCCTGCGCGCACGTAGCACGGGTATTCACGCTGCCCCATGCTCTGGCGAATGATGAGCAGAATGCGTGCGAATCCGGGGTCGTCGTACTGCGGGCGACCAATCGCAATGTGGCGTGGATCAATGTGACCTGGCGGCGGATCCAACGGGCGGCCGAGTGAGTCGCGCCGGGCAATCATGCTTGCGTACGTGCGGGGACACTCTGGCTCTCGGACGACGCGCCCTTTCCCTTTGACGGATGCGAGGAGCGCGTCATCGACGGGTTCGGCGCCACGTCTCGCCGTTCTTCGGCACTCAGCGTTGGCTGTTGTGCGGGTAGCGCCCTGGCGACGCCTGTAGCCAGCAGCGTCGCAGTGATCATCGCCACGAGCGCCCGCGTTTGCATGGCCGTCCCTCGCTCTGAGCTTGTGGCCAACCTCACGAGTACCGAGCAGTTCCGCAGAATTCAGTCGCGAGCCGCCCGGCGCGTCTGCCCGCCAATGCTCACCGTCCGTCGGGACCCGGCAAACCCCTCCGGGGCTTCACGTCGCGGGTGATCCCGCGGAGTGAAAGCGGCTGGGAAGGGGACTGGGCAGACCTGCCTGGTTCGGGCCCGGAAGGTGGCCGAGAACGGGGAGGGCGGACGACGGAATCCCCGCGGGAACGCGCCGAGGGTGCGTCCAACGGGCTCGTCACGCCCAGACCGCCGCGGTTCAGCACGTGCGTGGAGATCATCGTCGTGCTCACATCCTTGTGCCCGAGCAGTCCTGCGCCGTCCGGATGTCGTAGCCGCCCTCGAGGAGATGGGTGACGAACGAATGGCGGAAGGTGTGGCGGGTGACACGCTTCCGCAGGCCGGCCTGGGCGGCGGCGCGGGAGACGGCGCGCTGGAACACCGTCCCGTGCACGTGGTGCCGACGGCGCTCACCCTCAGGCGTCTCGTACGTGCGCGTGGCGGCGAAGAGCCACTGCCAGGGCAGGCGTCGCAAGGTGGATGTCGAGCGGCGCGACGAGGGACTCGGGCAGCATCGTCACCCCGTCGTGACCACCCTTCCCGTGGCGCACGAGCAGCTCGCGCCGGTCGAGGTCCACATCCTTCACCCGCAAGTGGCAGCACTCCATCAGCCGCAGGCCGCTGCCGCAGAGGAGCATCGCCATCAGCCGCCCAGTCCCGCGCATCTCCCTGATCACCTCGGCCACCTCCTCGCGCGAGAGGACGACGGGCAGACGGTGCGGGCGCTTCGCCTGGAGATGTCGGTGGGCGCGGCGAAGGGGATCTCGAGGAGACGTCCGTGCAGAGGAACTTGATCGCGGCGAGTGCCTGGTTCTGCGTGTTCGCGCTCACACCGGTGCGCGCCACGTGCGAGAGGAAGTCGCGCAACACGTCGAAGAGGCGCGGGGCGGGCTCCATCGGCGACACACTCGGCGCGGGGGGCGCGGAGGTCGGCATCATCTCCTCCCGGGCAGCCACCGGTTGATGCGACGCTGGGACTTCGGCGTCTGTTCGGACGCCCCGGGGTGCGGCGCGGGACAGAACGGAACAAGCCCCGCCGGCGACGGGTCGCGGGCGGGGCTCGGGTCGATCGGCGATTGGAGTGGGCCTGGGAGGAGTTGAACCTCCGACCTCACGCTTATCAGGCGTGCGCTCTAACCACCTGAGCTACAGGCCCGGTTCTGAGCCCTGAAATAAAGCCGCCTGAACTGGCTCGATCAACGGT
>JAOUHR010000486.1 GCA_029884515.1 Gemmatimonadota bacterium | reverse complement strand
TGGTCACTCCCGCGTGGCGGCTGGTCACTCCCGCGTGGCGGCTGGTCACTCCCGCGTGGCGGCTGGTCGGACTCGCGTGGCGAAGGCGGTGACCTATCGCTCCGACAAGGGGCAGGTGACCTCGCGGTAATATGGCTGGTACGCCAACCGCCCGCGCGGCGGGCGGCGGTGCTGCGGCAGCTCTTCGAGGTCGACCCGCTCGCATGCCCGCGGTGCCACGTGACCATGCGAAAGGTCGCGGTCATCACTCAGGCGTGGGTGATCGACCTGATCCTCGCGCACCAGCGCACCCGCGCCATACGTCCGCGACCTCGATTGGATTTCCTGTCCCGCGGTGTCGCCTTCCTTGCCCGCCGGCCCGCCGGAGCCCTCGACTACCGCCCGGCGACGGGTTGATAGACGAACGACTCCTCCTTCACCGTGCCGTCCTTGTAGCTGATCGCGACGAAGCCCTGAAGCGAGCCGTCCTCCCGCTTGCGGAACGTGAGGCCCTCGAACCAGAGCGTGTTCCCGCTCGCCTTGACCAACCGGAAGGTCACCACATCATCCTTCTCCTCCCAGCCCTTCAGGTTGGGATGGAAGTGCTTGAGTTTGAGGGAGACGCTCCCCTCCTCCTCCACCGCGATCATGGTCTCGTAGAAGACGACGGCGTCCTCCTTATAGATGCGGGCGACCCCGAGCATTGTCCCGCCGGCCGCCGGGAGCCACACCTCCTCGGCTGTCGAGCCCAGGAATCCTCCCCGCCAGTGCCCCACGAGCAGCTTGAGGTCGGCGAGGGTGGCCTTGGGCCGGGGCGCGGACGCCTCCAGTGCAAGCGTGTTCGGCGTCTGCAGGCTCTGGGCCGATGCCAAAGTCGGCAGGAGCAGCAGGCAAAGAGCGGTAGCTGATGCAGCCAGGGTCCGTTGCGTCATGGCGATCCTCGTTGAGACGAAGGGCCGGCTGTTCGCCGGCCCTTCGCCCGCTTGGCGATACCATCCTGCTAGAAGATGCCCGATATCGCCGCACTCTTGAAGTTCGCGTTCTCGACACAAGCCGATCCGGCGATGTTGCCGCCGCTGCCGAAGGTGCTCCAGCTGCCGGTGCTCGCGGACGCCGGCGCCCACGTGTTGCTCCATCCCGCGAGGGCCGAGAAGTCGTCGAGGCCGAGCGTCACGCTCGACCCGCCGAGGAAGCCGAACGAGGCGCCGATGTACACGGTCTTGTCTCCCGCTCCGTTGGTGTAGGTGAACGCCGTCAGCGCCTGGTAGTCCCCGGGCAGGGTGTAGGCCGCACTCAGGCGCTTGTACGGCCCACCGAGGTTCGAGATGACGGGGGCGGACAGGGCGGCGCCGAGCGTGATCGTGCGCGCGGCCATGGTATGGAACGACTCGCCGACGATCCGGACATCGGTGAGGCTGCCAGCGGTGATCTGGATACGGTGATAGTCACCGGCACGCTGTTGCAGCGCCGGGACCCCGAACGCGGTGAATGTCGCACCGCCGTTCGCGCTCGGCACGAGGATGGCCGCCTGGCAACTGGCCCCGACCTGATAGAACTGGCTCTGCGTCACGAATTCACCGCCCAGCAGACCCCCGACCGTGATCGTGGCGGAGGTGGGCGCGAACGACTCGGATCCTGTGAAGTCCACCGTCCCCAGCGTGCCATTGCCGCTCACGACGACATCGCGGCGCAGCAGCGCGCGCTCGGTTCCGGTCGTGGCGAAATCGCTCCGGAAGCCGACGAGATCGTGCGTTCCGTCGCTCACGCCATCGATCTGGAAACCTGGATTGTGGAAGGAGGCGAAGGTCGATCCGCCTCCGAGGGAGAGCCGGGCCGACTCCGTGGGGCCGCCAAGACCCACCACCGTGCCGGTGAAGCTGCGGGTCGCGGGCGGCGTGGCGCAGAGATCCAGCGTCCCCGAGGTCCACTCGGCCTGCGTCCGGTACATCACCTGGATCTGCGACGTGCTGCCCGTGCCGAGCACGACGTAGGCGATGCCGCCCGCGCCGCTGGTGATTCCGAAGGTGTACACGTCAGCGACGCCAGTGACCGGTACCCAGGCGCCAGATCCATCCTTCGCGGCCAACCATACGGCACGGTCCGCCGCCGGGCAGGCCGCGAAGCTCACCGTCACGTTGTTGCCACCACCGGTCGACGTGCACGTCAGGTCGAACGTCGTCGCCACCGTCTGGATCGTCGTCCCCGAGGGCACGGCCACCGTGCGCGGGGTCACGCCCGACGCCAGCGTGCAGTTCGCCGGGAGCGTGACCGCGACCGTGTGGTTGCCGACCGCGTAGCCACCGAACAGGGT
>JAOUHR010000085.1 GCA_029884515.1 Gemmatimonadota bacterium | reverse complement strand
GGCGACCACGTCCCGGCCGAAGTGGACGTCGGAGAGTTGGAGGAGCCTCACTTCAGGCGGGCGATCACCGCGTCGGTGTACTCGTCGGTCCCTGCCGTGCCCCCGATGTCACGCGTGACCGTCTTCCGCTCGCGCAGCGTGGCCTCGATCGCCGTGCGGATGCGCGTGGCGAGGGCATCGTGTTCGATATGGACGAGGAGCTGGCAGGCCGCGAGCATCACGGCGGTCGGGTTCGCGACGCCCTTCCCGGCGATGTCGGGTGCCGTGCCGTGCACCGCCTCGAAGATCCCCGTCTCGTAGCCGATGTTCGCGCCCGGCGTGAGGCCGAGTCCGCCCACGAGTCCCGACGTGAGGTCGGAGAGGATGTCGCCGAAGAGGTTCGTCGTCACGATCATGTCGAAGCGCTCGGGGCGCATCACCAGCTCCATCGCACACGCGTCCACGATCTTGTCGTCGCTCTCGACGCGGCCCGCGTACTCGGCGGCGACCGCGCGGCCGGTCTCGAGGAAGAGCCCCTGTGAGTACTTCAGGATGTTCGCCTTGTGCACGACCGTCACCCGCTTGCGGCCGTGCTTCACCGCATACTCGAACGCGTAGCGGATCACCCGCTCGGCGCCCGTGCGGGAGACCACCGCCACCGACTGCGCCACGGCGTGCGGGTCCGCGCCCACCTTCACGTAGTTCTCGATGCCGACGTAGAGCCCCTCGGTGTTCTCGCGGACGATCACGAGGTCGACGTTGTCGAACCGCCCCCCGGTGAGCACCGTCTTCGCGGGCCGGAGGTTCGCGAAGAGGTCGAACTCCTTCCGCAGGGCGACATTGATCGAGCGGAACCCCTTCCCCACCGGCGTCTCGAGGGGCCCCTTGAGCGCGAGCCTCGTCCGCTTGATCGAGTCGAGCGTCGCCTCGGGCAGCGGGTCCCCGAGTTCCTTCACCGCGGTCATCCCGGCGATCTGGCGGTCCCAGGTGAGCGGAGCGCCCGCAGCCTCCAGGAGGCGGACGGTCGCATCGGTGATGGACGGGCCGATCCCGTCGCCGGGGATCAGGGTGACTTCGTGTCGCGTGCTCATCACGTTGGATTCGGTGGGAACGTTGGATGGACGTCGAGGGACCGGCGCCGGACGGCGCGCCGCGAGCTCAGGGCTCGATGATGAGGTCGGCCACGCGCGTCGCGAGGGCCTCGATCATCCCTGGGCCGGCAGGGGAGATCAGGTCGCCCGCCCAGACCACGGTGCGCGCGCGCGTGTCGGCGAGCACGAGGCGCAGCACCACCGCGTCGCCGGCGGCACGCAGTTCCACGGGGATGAGCGCATAGCGCGTGTCGCCGAGCGCCGTCACCGTCCGGAGGTTGTCGGCGAGCAGGCCCGGCAGGGCCTCGCCCGCCTTGGGCGGCACGGCACGCCAGCGGGTGGCGCCGAGCGCGTACGGGTCGCTCGCGTAGGTGGGATTGCGCTTGGCGCTCCGCACGACGTCCTCGGCGTACGCCCAGCGCTTGCCGAGCCCACGTTCCCGCAGCTGCATGGACACGGCCGAGTCGAGCGCATTCCGCACCTCGCTCCAGACGAGCGCCTTGCTCCACGCCATCGTGTCCGCACGCCAGAGCTGCACGGGGACGATCGCCACGCGCGCCGCGGCGAAGGGGCTGAGCAGCGGGCCGGAGACGGCGGCGGCCGTGGGGTCCTGCGCCGAGGCCAGCGTGGGCACCGCGAGCAGCAGGGCGGCGGCCAGGGCGAGCGGCGCGCGATGGCGTACGGTCTCTATCGTCACGGGCGGAGGGCAGGAGGGACCACGCCCGAAAGCTAATCGGGCGACGGGCACCGCTCCACGGCGAACCCCTCGCGGGATGCCGAGTGGACGCGTAGAATCGGCCTGCAACGTCCACCCGAACCGGGATCCCTGATGCCCCGATGGTTCTCGGCCCTGATCTGGGCCGTCATCTCGCTCGTCGGCGCCGGCGCCTTCGCCCACCTCGGCCTCAGCAAGGGCGAGACGATCAGCGCCGCCTGGCTCCTGACCGCCGCCGTCTGCACCTACGTGGTGGGTTACCGGTTCTACAGCAAGATCATCGCGGCGAAGATCTTCGCGCTTGACACCGACCGCTCGACGCCCGCCGAGCGTCTCGCGGACGGCCGCGACTTCCATCCGACCAACAAGTGGATCGTCTTCGGGCACCACTTCGCCGCCATCGCGGGCCCCGGACCGCTCGTCGGTCCCACGCTCGCCGCGCAGTTCGGCTTCCTCCCCGGCACGCTCTGGATCATCATCGGCGTGGTGCTCGGCGGCGCCGTGCAGGACATGGTGATCCTCTGCTCCTCGGTGCGGCGCGACGGCAAGTCGCTCGGCCAGATGGCCAAGGAGGAGATCGGCCCCGTCGCCGGCTACACCGCGCTCGTGGCCGTGCTGGGGATCATGATCATCCTGATCTCCGTGCTGGCGCTGGTGGTGGTGAACGCGCTGCGGCAGAGCCCGTGGGGCACCGTGACCATCGCGCTCACCGTGCCCATCGCGATGGTGATGGGCGTCTACCTCAAGTACCTCCGTCCCGGCCGCGTGCTCGAGGTGAGTGCGATCGGCATCGCCCTGCTGGTCCTCGCGCTCTACTCGGGCAAGTGGGCGGCGGACAACGCCGTGCTCGGCCCCCTGTTCACGCTGAGCGGCACCACGCTCGCCTTCAGCGTGATGATCTACGGGTTCGCCGCGTCGGTGATCCCCGTCTGGCTGCTCCTCGCGCCGCGCGACTACCTCTCGGCGTTCGTGAAGATCGGCGTGGTGGTCGCCCTCGCGGCGGGCATCCTGTTCGTCCTCCCGCCCCTGCAGATGCCGGCCGTCACCCAGTTCATCGACGGCACCGGACCCGTCTTCGCGGGCAAGGTCTTCCCCTTCGTCTTCATCACCATCGCCTGCGGCGCGATCTCCGGGTTCCACGCGCTCATCTCCTCGGGCACCACGCCCAAGATCCTCGAGAACGAGAAGGACGCGCGCATGATCGGCTACGGCGCGATGCTCACCGAGTCGCTCGTCGCGATCATGGCATTGATCGCCGCCTGCGTGCTCACTCCCGGCGTCTACTTCGCCATCAATGCGCCCGCCGGCGTGCTCGGGACCACGGCGGAGAGCGCCGCCACGGTGATCGCCACGTGGGGCTTCGTGCTCAGCCCCGCCGAGCTCACGCACCTCGCGCAGCAGGTGCAGGAGGTGTCGCTCCTCTCGCGCACCGGCGGCGCCCCCTCGCTCGCGGTGGGGATGGCGAAGATCTTCGCCGACGTCCTCGGCGGCGACGCCGCGATGGCGCTCTGGTACCACTTCGCGCTCATGTTCGAGGCGCTCTTCATCCTCACCACCGTGGACGCGGGCACGCGCGTGGGCCGCTTCATGCTGCAGGACCTGCTCAAGCACGTCTGGGCGCCCTTCGGACGCGTGTCCTGGTATCCGGCCGTGGTGATCTCGAGCGCGATCTTCGTCTCGATGTGGGGCTACTTCCTCTACCAGGGCGTCACCGACCCCCTCGGCGGCATCAACTCGCTCTGGCCGCTCTTCGGCATCGCGAACCAGCTGCTCGCCACGGTCGCGCTCTGCGTGGGCACCACGGTGATCATCAAGATGGGGAAGGCGAGGTACGCCTGGATGACGATCCTCCCGATGTGCTGGCTGGTGATCGTCACCATGACCGCCGGCTGGCAGAAGATCTTCCACGTGGATCCCAAGCTCGGGTTCCTCTCGCATGCGCGGTGGGTCGCCGAGCGGGTGGCGATGGGTGAGCTGCCGGGCGGCGTGACCGATGCGGCGGGCGCGGCGCGACTGATGTTCAACGACCGGCTCGACGCCGCGGTCGCGGCCTTCTTCATGGTCTCGGTGATCGTGATCCTCATCGACTCCATCCGGGAATGGTCCGCCGTGCTCGGGGGCCGCAAGCCGATGGTCTCCAGCGAGGTGCCCTTCACGGCCCGCGCCACGGCGTGATCCTCCGCGAGCTCGCCCTCGCGCCGCCCGCCGACGCGCACGCGTACCCCTTCAGCGTGCCCGCCGTCCGGGCGGTGCGGCGCCTCGCGTTCACCAGCGCGGTCACCTGCTTCGTGGGCGAGAACGGCTCGGGGAAGTCCACCCTGCTCGAGGGACTCGCCGCGGCCGCGCGCCTGCCGGCCGTCGGCAGCGAGCGGCTCGAGGCCGACGCCACGCTCGGGCACGCGCGCGCGCTCGCCGGCGCGATGCGGCTCACCTGGGCCGCGAAGTCCAGGCGCACCCATCGCGGCTTCTTCCTCCGCGCCGAGGACTTCTTCGGCTTCACCAAGGCCCTCGCGATGCAGCGCGCCGAGCTGCTCCGCGAGATCGCCGCGGTGGACGGGGAGTACGCCGACCGCAGCGCGCAGGCGAAGACGCTCAAGCTCGGCCCCCTGCGCGCCTCGCTCGCCGCGATGGAACGCCGGTACGGCGCCGACCTCGACGCCAACTCGCACGGCGAGAGCTTCCTCACCCTCTTCCGCGCGCGCTTCGTGCCGGACGGGCTCTACCTCCTCGACGAGCCCGAGGCCCCGCTCTCCCCCACCTCGCAGCTCGCGATGCTCGTCATGCTGCAGGAGATGGTGGGCCAGGGCGCGCAGTTCGTGATCGCCACGCACTCGCCGATCCTGCTCGCGTTCCCGGGCGCCGTGACCTGGTCGTTCGACGAGCAGCCGCCGCGCATCGTGCCGTTCGACGAGCTCGAGCACGTGCGCGTGACCCGCGACTTCCTGCAGGCGCCGGAGCGCTACCTCCGCCACCTGCGCGCCGGGGAGCCGGGGTGAGCGCACCGCGGCGCCCCGAGCGTCCCCCGCCTGCGGGTCGTACATTGGAAGTCCCCACCGCGCGGCGCACAACGCCCGCGCCCGCACTCGAACCCGTCCGCCCGATGCGTCGTTCGACCGCCTCCCGTCTCGCGTTCCCCGCCCTCCTCCTCGCCGCCGTCGCCGCGCCGCCCGGCGCGCAGCAGCCGGCCTTCGACCTGTCCGTGAGGAGCATCATGCGCGGCCCCGAGCTCTACGGCCGCGAGCCCTCGCAGGCGCGCTTCACCGCCGACGGGCAGTGGATCTACTTCCGCTGGCTCCCGCCCGGCTCGCCCTGGGACGCGGACCTCAAGCCCTATCGCGTGGCCGCGCGCGCCGGCGCGACGCCCGAGGCGGTGACCGACGCGCACATGGACTCCATCGCGCCGATGCTCGCCACCGGGCCGCGCACGCGGAACGGGCAGTCCACCGTGGTCTCCGCCAGCGGCGACCTCTGGCTGCGCACCAGCGCGCGCCCCACGCTGCGGCTCCGCCGGATCACGGAGACCGTCGCCACCGAGAGCAACCCGAAGTTCTCGCTCGACGAGCGCGAGATCTACTTCGTCCGCGAGAACAACGCCTTCGCCTTCGACCTCGCCACCGGGCTCACCCGCCAGCTGACGGACCTCCGGAGCGGCGCCGCGCCGAAGGACCCCGAGCCACCCAAGGGCCAGCGCGCCGCGCTCGCCGAGGAGCAGAAGGACCTCCTCCAGGTGGTCCGCGACCAGCTCCGCGCCGACTCCATCCAGAAGGCCGATCGCGCCGCCGCCGAGGCGCGCCGCCTCCCGGTGGTCTGGATCCCGACCGCCGACCGCATCGGCTCGCTCTCGCTCTCGCCCGACGGCAAGGGCGCGCTCCTCTCCACCTTCACGCCGGCCACCGGCGCCAAGGGCTCCGACGTCCCGGACTACATCAATGAGGACGGCTACCCGCGCATGATCCCCGGCCGCACGAAGGTCGGCGACGCGCAGGGCACGCAGAAGGTCGGCCACCTCGACATCGCGACGGGGAAGGTCACCTGGCTCGAGCTCACGCCCGACAAGAAGCCCGCCGGCGGCGCGAACGTCGGCGACTGGAGCGACGACGGCCGCTTCGCGCTCGTGGCCGTCACCTCGGCCGACTTCAAGAATCGCTGGCTCTGGTCCGTCGCCTCCGCGGACGGGGCGATGCGGATGGTGGACGAGCTCCGTGACGAGGCGTGGGTGAACGGCCCCTGCTTCGGCTGCAGCGGCTGGACGCCGCAGGGGAAGGCGTGGTTCGTCAGCGAGGCGACGGGATACGCACACCTCTACTCCGCGAACCCGGACGGCAGCGACAGGCGGGCGCTCACGAGCGGCGACTGGGAGGTGCTGCAGGTGGACCGCGCCGCCGACAACGTGCACTTCGACCTCGTCACCAGCGAGCCCTCGCCCTTCACGAAGCAGGGGTACCGCATGGCGATGACGGGCGGCCCCCGCACGCGCATCACCAGCGGCGAGGGCGGCCACGATCCGGTGATCGCCCCGGACGGCGCGACGATCGCGGACGTCTACTCCACCGCCAACACGCCCCCCGAGCTCTTCCTCGCGCGCGTCGGCTCCCCCGCGATGAGCCAGCTCACCACCTCCACCACGCCCGAGTTCCGCTCGTACGCGTGGAAGGTGCCGCCCATCGTGATGATCGACGGCGAGGACGGCACCAAGGTCCCCGCGCGGCTCTACCGGCCGGAGCTCGTGGGCGCGCAGCCGAACGGGGCGGCGGTGATCTTCGTCCACGGCGCCGGCTACCTGCACAACGTGCACAACTGGTGGTCCACGTACTCGCGCGAGTACATGTTCAACCACCTGCTCGCGTCCAGGGGCTACACCGTCCTCGACATCGACTACCGCGGCTCGGCGGGCTACGGCCGCGACTGGCGCACGGCGATCTACCGGTGGATGGGCGGCAAGGACCTCGACGACCAGGTGAGCGGCTCCAAGTACCTCACCGCGCGGTTCGGGATCCACCCCGAGCGGATCGGGATGTACGGCGGCAGCTACGGCGGCTTCATGACGCTGATGGCGCTCTTCACGAAGCCCCAGTACTTCGGCGCCGGCGCCGGCCTCCGCTCCGTCACCGACTGGGCGAGCTACAACCACGGCTATACCGGCCGCATCCTCAACCTCCCGCAGGACGACAAGGAGGCGTACCGCAAGTCGTCGCCGATCTTCTTCGCCGAGGGCCTGGAGGACCCCCTCCTGATCGCGCACGGGATGGTGGACACCAACGTGCAGTTCCAGGACGTGGTGCAGCTCGCGCAGCGGCTGATCGAACTCGGCAAGACCGACTGGGAGATGGCGGTCTACCCCGTGGAGAACCACGGCTTCGAACGTCCGAGCTCGTGGACCGACGAGTACCGGCGGATCCTCGAGCTCTTCGACCGCACGATCGGCCCCAACGGGAGCAAGGCGGGGCGATGAGCGACCGCGCGGCTCCCGCTCCCGCGGCGGACGCGCGGCAGCCGCGCGCGCCCGCGAGCGGCCTCCTCGCGC